>SLCF01000133.1 GCA_007125955.1 Bacteroidales bacterium
AAATCAACCTTCAGTTCCTCAAGATACTCAAGTTCCATAATTACAGGGGCAGAATAGTGTTAACCCAGCATCATTCGGAACATGCGGCCGTACTGGTGGAGGCAGGTGCCGATATGATACTTTTCCCGTTTGTTGATGCTGTAAGCGGAGGCTTTGTTAAGAAACTCAGGGAATGTTTTGAGGAGAGTGAGGAGAATTCAGCTTAAATGTAGTTCACCCTGCGCTTTGACCAATTTTTTTGCCCTTTCTTCCCTTTTCGGCATGCCTTATCCTGTAAAAACCGGGTATTTCCACCATTGTCCCCTGTGTTCCAAGCAGCCAACGGAATGTCCTGTCCTCGTAAGTTTTTCTCCATCGTTTCACGGGTCTGTGGTAATAGCCTATGTTACCGCAATAGCCTCCCAGACGTGCCGCATCTCCCCGGGTAATCTGGAAAGCCCCTACCGCCCTGTTGCGTTCCTCGGGAAAGAATTTTTCCGGATCAATATCCCTGACCTCTGTGCCCTGATTGTTTAAAACCGGGTCATCTCCGGACAGCATTTCAGAGACCATGTGATATCGAGGAAAGATGAGCAGGTCGGCCCGGTCTTTAGCCTCCCCGCAAAGCATATCAATTGATTTCTCGCGGAAAAGCACATCGCAATCGGTGAAAAAGATCCAGTCAGCTAAGGTATTTTTTGCAGCAAGATTTCTCCCCACTGCCCTTCTGAACAGGTATTTTTTTGGCAAAGGACACCAGTTCCATGTTACGCCCGGAATTTTTTTCTTCCCGAAATAATCGAGCACTTTAAGTGTCCCTGTATCTTCCGGTGAGTAGAACACCGTCATTGTAACATCCGATTCTGCCGGCGGGAAAAGTACGAGAGAGCTCAGCTGGTAGCTTAGTATATTGCCGTAATTCCAGCAATGGCTCACAATTTCCAGCTTCACCCTGCCCTTAACCACTGGCTTGTCCGTAAGTTTTGAGTAGTCCGGCCCGAACCATCCGGCCGGCATATAACCGCTGGCTGCTATGCGGTAAAACCATTCGATTGTTTTGTCAACCGGTGGTGAGGCATATTTTTTCCCCGTCGGGAGATTATCCCTGTTCAATGAGGATTTTTCCATTTTTTCGGGTAAAAGTAATTATTATTCAGCAATAAGCAGTTATAACAGCAGCAGATCAGTAGTCGTCCCTTATATCTGTTATTTCTCCGTTCCTGAAATCCGGTGAAAAAAGCAATTCCGCAAGATTCTTTCCTGCAGCGAGCGGATCGGCAAGCATACCCCTCTCTTTGTATGAGACGAATTTGTCCCTGTGTATAAACTGTTCCCTTGTCTTGCCCCTGATGGTATCCTGCATACCCGTATCAATAATACCGGGAGCAACAGACATGCATTTAACCGGATATTCCTCATCATCCTGTTCAGTTGCAATGCAACGTGAAAACATTTCCATCCCCGCCTTGCCCGTGCAATAGCTGCTCCAGCCGTAGTAAGGAGATGAGGCGGCCCCTGAGGAGATGTTGATAATGCGTTTTTCAATGTCCACTCCTTTACCAAGACTAATAAAGAGTCCGGTAAGGATCACCGGCGCAATAAGGTTAATTCTCATATGACGCTCAACATCACCGGGGTCACAATTTTCAATACGGTCAACAGGGTCAATCACTCCGGCATTGTTAACAAGATAGAGTCCGTCAGCATTGCGCAGATCGACTTTACGGGAAATATTTTCCCACAGTTCATTGATCCTGCCGGTTTCTGCAAGGTCAAAACTGAAAAAGTCAATCCTGCATTTTTTTGATGATGCTTTGGAAATAAGAGATCTGTTCTCTGTTCGCGATATGCAGAGAAGGTGATTGTCCCCGGCAAGCAAAGCCCTGGCGATTCCCTCGCCAATTCCCCTGCTGGCACCTGTTATTATAATATACTTCATAGGTTTAAACTTTAATACCATTTAGTACAAAATTATAAATATTGTTCTATATTTGTGAGTGTACAAAGCAGGTTTTTGTTGCGGAACTGTTAATATGACAAAAACAGGATTGTTGTGTTTAGATGGGCTCTGTTTTACAATCCGCTGCAATAAGCAATTATGCAGTACGTTTTAACTACGGAAAAGAATGACATTCCCAAAACTGCGATGAAAAAAATTCTTGTCATAATTTCCGTAGTGCCAGTCTTATGGTTATTTTCAAATAATGCTGTAAACTGGCACTACCATCAGCTGGCCTGCGGTCAGATTGTTCAGCATGCTCATCCCTACAGCAAAAGTGACTGTGCATCTGAATATAAAGCTGATTCTGAATCCGACTCCGGAGCAATTCCCGCTGAAAATCACACTCATAACCGCAGTGAGCTTATCACTCTCTTTATGAGTTCCGGTATAATGCTTCTTACATTATCTCTGCTGGTATTGCTGATTGTTGCAGCGGAATGCAAATCAGTTTCAGGATGTGCAATTCACCTGATGATAAAGGTGTCCACCCTTTACCGTATCCCTCTCCTCCGAGCTCCCCCCGTTTATTGATCCCGGTTTATTAATAATTTTCCCGTTTACGCTTATATGCGGGAAAGGCTAGTTACAAGACAGATCAATATGTTTTCCATTTAAAATTACGTTTAATGAAATTTCCAAGAGTTTTTCTTTATATACAGCTTATTATACTAACAACTTCATTTACATTACCTGCTTCAGGCAGTTCCCATTCACCGCCGGGTCAGACCCGGTCTGTCACCGGAAAGGTGGTTGACTCCAGTGACGGTCAGCAGGTACCGTATATTAATATAATTGTAGAGGATACAAGTCAGGGAACCATAACCGACAGTGAAGGAAGATTCAGCCTGCAGGATTTGCCGGGCGGAATATCCAGGATCATAGTACAGGGAATGGGTTATGAAACAAGGATTATTGAACTTGACTTTGATCAGTATAAAACTGATGAGCTGGTTATTGAGATAGAATATACCGGCATTAACATCGATGAGATTGTTG
>SLCF01000027.1 GCA_007125955.1 Bacteroidales bacterium
CTTCCTTCAGATTCCACCTCGCGATGGACACCCTTGCCCTTAGCTAATGGTTGGCGATTATGAACCCCCATAGTGGACTTGCACCACCAAGTTATATACCATGCACGGCACACCCAAAAAAGGGTGCCCTTACAGGACACCCCCAACCGGGAAGCTTTCAGATCATAATCCGAAAGCATAATAAGCTCTTGTTCCGTCCGGATAAACACCTTCAATGTAAACACCTCCGCTATGACCCTGGAGAAGCCTTAATATATCTGAAGGCTCGCTTACACGATGATTGTTAACAGCAATGATAATGAATCCTTCCTGAACTCCTGCAGATCTGAGCTCTCCGGACTCCAGCTCAACAACCTGAACACCGTTTTGTATATTGAGTTTTTCCCTGAGGTCATCCGGCACCTTTCTGAACCTTGCGCCAAGAAGTTCCTCTTCATGGCGGACCACCAGATCCCTGTGGTCGTCAAGGGAAAGCAGATTAGCCGTAACCTCTCTTGTCCTTCCGTTTCTTAACAACAGAATATCGACATTTTCACCCGGACGGCGACGCCCTATCTGCTCCTGAAGTTCACCGGTGCTGTTCACAGTAACTCCGTCAATCTCTATTATAATATCACCTGCCCTGATGCCGGCATTATCCGCTGAACTGCCTTTAACAACATCTATTATGTAAACTCCTTCAGTGCGGTCAAGATCTTTCTCCCTTGCTACTTCAGAAACATTATCTATTGTAACACCTAGCACTCCGCGCTGTACTTCTCCAAATTCAATCAAATCCTCTACTACTTTTCTCACAATTGCTGAAGGCACTGCAAAGGCATTCCCGGCGTGTGTACGTGTAGGTGAAACTATCAAAGTGGGTATGCCTACAAGTTCACCCTTCAGGTTTACAAGGGCTCCGCCGCTATTACCTACATTCACCGCTGCATCGGTTTGAATAAAAGACTCGATAGGCATTTCTCCGTCACGCAAAACTCCGAATGCCCGGCCTTTTGCACTTACGATACCGGCAGTAACTGATGAGGTAAGATTGAAAGGGTTGCCAACTGCCAGTACCCACTGGCCAAGTCTAAGTTCATCAGAATTTCCGAACTGAATAAATGGCAAATTGTCCTTATCAATCTTTAAAAGCGCGATATCTGTATTGGGATCTTTACCAATTATTTCAGCAGTAAAAACACGCTTGTCATTGAGTGTAACCTCTACCTCATCGGCATCCTTGATTACATGATAATTTGTAACTATGTAGCCATCTGGCGATAATATAACGCCGGAACCAAAACCCACAACAGGCTCGGGTTCAATTTCCCGTTGTCTCGGTCCGAAAAAAAATTCAAAAGGATCACGTATTTCTCTCCTTTCTCTTTCCCTTGTGGTTTTTACATGCACCACTCCGTGAACAGTTCGTTCAGCGGCATAAGTAAAATCAAACTTTTCCGCATCGAAATCTTCCGGCATGCTGGTGTACCATGCAGAGTTTTGATCACGATAAGTTACAACCGTTTCAGGCGGCCCGACCAGTTTTGTATATGCAAAAACAGCTATCAGTCCGCCGGCAATCGCGATAAGAATGGTAAAAATTACATTTCTGGCTTTCATACGCATATTATTTTGTTAAATTAATATTCTGCAGGTTAACTTATAACAACAATTAAGCATATTTCTTTTTGCCGTATGAATTTCAAATCTGATTAAGAAACTCAAAGAGCATTTGTTTACATTTGAAATCGACCAAAGGTCAAACCCCCAAGTTTGTTCATATCATTTTGTATGCCGAAGGCTAATGAGGGTTTCATGACTTGTTTTCTTATTAACAATTCAAAAGATTTTCATTACTTTGCATTAAAGCATTATCAAATATAATGCCTTAAATAATTAACATGACATTTGTTCAGCATCTTAACGAAAAACCGGCTTTACGTGTTGCACAACTGTCATCAATTTAACAAAGTTTAATATCAGATGGGACATACTGTCGGATTTTACAAATACCAGGGCACCGGAAATGATTTTATTATTATAGACAACAGGGACTTCAGTTTCAAAGCCGGGAAGGATACTATAATGAGGCTGTGTGACAGGCGTTTCGGCATTGGTGCTGACGGATTGATGATGCTGGAGAAAAGTAAAAACAGCGATTTCCACATGCGCTACTTCAATTGCGATGGTAATGAAGCTACAATGTGCGGTAACGGGGGGAGATGCATTGCCGCTTTCGCTTTGAAAAAAGGTATAACAGGAAAAAAGGTCTCTTTCACCGGAGCAGACGGCAAACACTTCGCATTTGCAGAAAATAGCGGAACTGTCCATCTTGAAATGAACGATGTTAAAGGGGCTTCAAGAAACGGGGAGGCATGGATACTCAACACAGGTTCCCCCCACTATGTAGAGTTCAGGGAGAATGTTGAAAAAATTGATCTTGAAGTTGAAGGTAAAAAGATCCGTTACAGCGATACATTCAAGCCGGATGGAATAAATGTAAACTTTGCCGAAAGAAAGGGTGATGAATTATTTATAAGGACTTATGAAAGAGGGGTTGAGGGTGAAACCCTTTCCTGCGGAACCGGATCAGTAGCGGCAGCAATTGCCTCATTTCTTAAATCCGGCGGAAACACCACTTTAAGGATAAATACAAGGGGCGGAAAACTTACGGTAAGCTTTAAAGCAGCTGACAAAGGGTGTTTTACCAGCATTAATCTGTCCGGTCCCGCAGTTTATGTCTTTTCAGGCACAATCGAAATTTAGATATTCTGTTATCAGACCTCCTTTTCAGCCAAAGAAGATATAAGAGACCAATGTCAGTTTTATGCTTCCAGGATTCGCAATCCCACAATACCTGCAATAATGAGAAAAAGACAGAGAAGTTTCAGAACATCATGCGTTTCATTCAGGAAAATCATGCCGAAAACAGCCGTCCCTATTATGCCTGTACCTGTCCAGACCCCATAAGCTATACCGATAGGAACTGATTTGAGGGAAAGTGAGAGGAGATAGACGCTTACAAGCATAAAAAGAAGTCCGGTTACCCCCGGTATAATTTTTGTAAAACCTTCAGAATATCTGATACTTACAACCCATGCCGTTTCACATAAACCTGCAAGAAAGAGAAAAAACCAAGCCATATCTTTTTTCGGGTAAAGTTAATCTATTTGGTAATTTTGAGCTCCCTGCCGTAATATTACTTTTATTAAAACGTTAAATTAGCTGTTTCGTAAAAATTGCACTCTTTATTTCAATTTATATGACGGATATGCATTTACGGGAAATAATAGTGCCGCCCGCCCTGCCTTGTGATAAAGCCCGGTATCAAACTGATGGTATTAACAATAATGGTGTTGTTAAAAAAGTACTCTCCGGAAATTCTTATTGCATAAGCGGAAGCTATTCATCAGCACTCTCTCTATATTCCCGGCTTAAAAAAACAGTCCGCAAGGAATACCCTGTAAGATGCTATAAATCATCACGTATTAATCGCGAAAAGTTCAGGGCTGCAGCATCGAAGCTGCTTGTTGAAATAAAAGAGGGTAAACCAGTTCTTGAGAAATTTCCTGAAATACCGTGGATAAACGACTTTTATCCGGGAATTGAAAAGTTTTGTTTAAGTTTCCCTGATCTTCTGGGGATCAACGGAGCATGGCAGTGGTACCGGAAAGGTGTGAAATACGATGTTCTAAACCATTCAGTACACCCGTTCTACGGAGTCTATTTCCCGACCCGTACAGAGCACCTGTTTATGTTTGACAGGTGGCTGAGTGAAAACAAGGGAAGATTTGGAAGTGCGATTGATGTAGGAAGCGGTTCGGGAGTTTTGTCATTTATTATGGCAAAACACGGAATAAAGGAAATTCTGGCAACGGATATAAATCCAAACTCCATTTTCAGTATAAACGACAATTTAAAACGTCTTGAGTTGTCAGCGGATATAAAAGCCGAAAAAGCCAATCTTCTTGATGTTGATAATGCCAGTGCTGGGCTTGTTGTATTCAACCCACCATGGATCCCCGGAAATCCGCTTAACGAAATAGACAAAGGGATATATTTTGAAAACGGTTTTTTTGAAAATTTTTTTGACAGTGTTTATAACAAAACCGGCAAAAGTACGCTTGTTGCTGTTTTTTTCTCAAATTTTGCAAGGCTCACAGGATTGCTGAAATACAACCCGGTTGAAACGGAACTCAATAAAAGCAACCGTTTCTCACTGGTTGAAAAAAGGGAATCAAAAGTATCAATGCCTTCTCCCGGAAACAAAAACAGGTGGCTTCGCGGTATAAGAAAAAAAGAGAAAACTGAATTGTGGGTTTTACAAAAGCAATAGCATGAACATGAGATAACGGCTCTGTGTAAACCTCACTGACAGGATCATCACCGTCTTTTATGATCCATAACCCACTCTACAATGTCGAGTATAACATCTATAGCAACATTTCCGGGGAACTCGTATTCCAGGGGGGTGCTCATGCCGGTCCCGGGCACCATCAAATGGTTCAGTCCCGGGAAAGAGACAAACGAAACATTATCCTTGCCTTCAAGTTCTCTCTTCCAGATCTCAAAATCTTCAGTGGTAACCTGGTAATCTCTTTCTCCCTGGAGTATAAGCATCGGAAGCGGGGTATTCCTGGAATATTCAATATGATCATACCCGGCAAGATCAATCCAGAAAGAGGGAGGGTAATTCATTGGAAGTTCCGAAGCAGAAACGTTGGTAAAATCGCCTTTTTTAACCCGCATTACCTGAAATTCGTATATCTTAAGCATATCTGGGAAATGATCATTGTCATCATTGTGCAATACCTGATACTTAACCTGGTCAAGGATTACATCCTCGAACGGGCGCGCATTGGCAGCCATTTTTATTATACCGGCGATCCCGGGTTTTGCGGCGGCAATACGGGGGGTGACCATTCCGCCAAATCCGTGTCCAAGTATAAAAATGTTTTCAGGATCTGATTCGGGCAGGCTCATGGCAAGGTCAACAGCAGATACTGCATCATCTATTATTTCGTCTTTAACAGTAAAACTATCATTTTCTACTGATGAAAGTCCGGAATAGACGTATGTGCGTTTATCAAAGCACAGCACTCCAACGCCGAACGAAGCCATCCCCACTGCCAGATCCCTGAAAGGTTTGTTTAAACCAAAAGTGCTGTAGCGGTCATGAAAACCTGCACCATGGATCAGAACCACAACAGGGATATTTTTCCCGGATGAAGGGTAGTAAAAAGTGCCGGGGAGATTATAACTTCCTGTCTTAACCGTTATATCCCTGGTACTGTAAAAATCAGAAAAATCATAATCCGGTGAAAAGTATTCGTCCGGTATTCCTGCGGGTGCAAAAAACAGGTTCTCTATCTGGTTTTTTTTGTTGAAAAAAAGGTGAATATCAACATTGCCCTTTTTAAATGCAGAAAAAAGAACCAAATGATGAGATTCATCAACTTCTTCCTCCTTTGTCACCTTACGGTAAACTAATTCTCCGTACTGTTCGGCAACAGAGTTCCAGATTGAGCGAAGTTGGGCTATATTTAGCCTCTCCCTCATTGACGGGGAGAAGAGACTGTACGATTCACTGAATTCGTTATTGATTGCATGGGAAAGAAAGAGCTTTGAAAGCACTTTCCTGTCGGGCTGTGACGAAGCCGAAAAAGTTATTGCAGAAAAAAATAGGACAATGAGGATTCCTGAAAAAAGGTATATGGACTTTTTGTTTGCCATTAAATCAAAATGTTACAGTCAGGCACAAAAAAAATTCAAAAAACCAGTGTTTCTTGTTACAAAGTTAATAAAAAAGGATCCGCGGTCTATATATTTGCAAAAATCCATTCTGCTATTTTCCGGTCATTGGACAAGTGTGGTACCTTGTTTTGGCCGCCAAGTTTGCCGGCCGACTTCATATACCTCTTGAATGTACCTTCCGGAACACTTATAATCTCTGCCTTATCAATAATCCTGCCGTCTACAAGGTGTGAATAGTAAGAGTTTTTCTCCCGGAGGAGGTTGTCAACCCTGTCAGCAAAAAGACCAGCATCAGGCGGTACTTTTTCGAATTCCACAAACCACTGATGGCGGGGTTTACCGTCAGGATTGTCAACAAGCGGTGCCAGGGTGAACTCACTCACCACTGCACCTGTCATTTCTGCAGCGTTCCCGATAGCAAAATCGGCCTCCTCTTCAATTATATGTTCACCAAAAGCAGATGTAAACTGGGATATCCTGCCCGTAACAACGAGCCTGTAAGGATTGACCGATACGAACTTAACGGTATCACCGATATTGTATCCCCATAAACCGGCATTACTGTTAATAAGCAAAACATAATTTACATCTAATTCAACACGGGAAAGAGGAATCCTTGGAGGATCCTGCTCACCATAGCTCTCAGCCGGTATAAATTCGAAAAAGATACCACTGTCTGGTATCAGCAAAAGCCCTTCCGAAGGGAACCTGTCCTGAAAGGCAATAAACCCTTCCGAGGCGGGGAATGTTTCAAGAGTATCAATTTCCTTTCCTATCAGTTTGAACATTCTCTGCTCGTAAGGCTGAAAGTTAACCCCGCCGTGTACCAGCAGGGAAAAGTGGGGGAAGATCTCAAGTATATTTCTCTTGCCGGTGTGTTCCAGCAGTTTTTCGAAATACATCTGTATCCAGGGAGGTATTCCACTTATTAGTGTCATCTTCTCATTCACTGTCTCTTCGATTATTTTATCGAGCTTCTCTTCCCAGTTTGGGATGCAATTGGTCTCATATAAAGGAAGCCTTCGTGAATGAAGAAATTTCGGGACATTGCGGTGGGCTATGCCCGAAAGCCTCCCGCATGGTATCGGTCCGCTTTCATCCAGCTTTGGTGTAGCAGACAGGAAAATGTATTTGCCGTTCACAAATCGGGAATTTCCAGTAGCCCCAATATACATTAAAAGAGCATAACGGGCTGAATTGATGTGGTTCGGCAGGGAATCGGCTGTTATGGGAATGTATTTTATGCCTGAAGTGGTACCTGAGGTCATAGCCATATATTTGGGTAATCCCGGCCAGAGCAGATCCTTTTCCCCTTTCATTATTCTATCTATATAGGGCTTGAAGTCCTCGTAATTTCTGACAGGAACCCTTGATATGAATGAATCGTACCCTTTGATGTTTTCAAAATCGTGCTTGCGGCCGAAATCTGTGTTTCGGGCTTTTTTTACGATTTTTTTAAATTCCTCATCCTGGAGCTTCACCGCGTTTGATCTCCATCTTGCAAGTCGGGGCCGGCTGGCAAGGGATGCAATGCGTGAGGCATAAGATAATATATGCATAAATTATTGTTTTGGCATATCCAACATGAACCATTGTAAAACGGATTAAAAAACTTATATATTATTTAAGCTTTTTTTACCTGCCTTACAAAGCGCATGCCTTAATGCACTATTTGTAAAGATACTGCCTTATAAGAGACAAATAGGCATCTGTTCCTCTGTCAAGCATCTCAACGGGGATACGCTCATTAACGTTGTGGATTGATTCAAGCAGTTCCGTTTCCAGAAAAACAGGTAATATTCCGTATGAAGGCACTCCTTTTGCTCTAAAAAAATTATTGTCATTTGAAGCAGGCATAATAACAGGAATAACACCTGAAGAGTGGTAAGCTTCTTTAATGGCTTTTTCAATCTTCTGATAATGATCATTTAATGGTGAAGGGTTGGCCATTACACCTTCATTTATCACCTCAATAATTATCCCTTCATTGTCCATTATCCTTTCTATCTTTTTTAAAAAGTCTTCTGTCTCTATTCCGGGAAGCAGGCGGCAATCCAGAACTGCAGTAACACTCTGGGGTATCTGGTTTGGTGGACCGGGTGGCGTATTTACAGCCGTTACAGTTATTGTATTTGTTACAAGCGAGTAAACTATCTCCTCTTTCCTGATTGACGGCATTACCAGGGGCTTGAAAAACCTGATATTCCGAAGTGCAAACCCCCTGAAACCGCTTTCAAGCTTTCCGAGCTCCCGGAACATATTGTAAGTTGTTTCTGAAAAATAGACCCCTTTCTTTCTTCCGTATAAATTGTTAAGTGCATTAATCTTTTCCTGGACAGCGTACGCATCGGGAGGTACTGCACCATGCCCCGATGTTTCGGAATTAATTGCAAGTCTTAACCAAAGAGTACGTTTATGGGCTACCGATATCCCGAAAACCATCTTTTCAGGATTGCCGGCAAGCAAACCCGGCAGTCCCGACCCACCTTCTCCGTATAATACCACCGGGTTCAGCATTTCCAGGTAGTCACTGACAATTATCCTGGAACCGGTATGTCCTCCAGTTTCTTCACCAGATACAGAGAGGATTGTAACATTAAACGGATAGTCAACCTGGCTGGCTTTTTCTGCGAATTCGGACAAAGCCAGGAGCTGCATTACAGCCATCCCTTTGTTGTCAATTGCTCCCCTGCCCCAGACAAATCCGTCTTCTATCTTACCGGAAAAGGGAGGATGTTTCCATTCGGCAAAATCGCCGGGAGGTACTACGTCTATATGATTCAGGAGAATTATATTTGGCTTACCAAGCTCAAGAGGATAAAGTGATGCTGTAAAATTATATCTGTCAATTTCGTCTGTGAGGATTTCAACAATCAGGCCTTTTTCCCTTGCGAGGTCTGAAAGGAATTCACCGGCCTCCCTTTCATTCCCGGTAACCGATTCGTAAGAGATATACCTGCTGAGAAGTTCTGCTGAATATGAAACTGAATCATCAGTACCCGTTATTGATGATGCGGTATGAGTTGCAGCTATTATGGCTGCTGATAAAAGTAGTATTGTACGGATTTTCTTCATAATCCGTTAAATTTCTTTTTTAGTATCTCCGGCTTTAAATATCGAGTTTGGCATATTTTGCATGCCTCTCTATAAAATCCCTCCGCGGCGGGACTTCATCACCCATTAACATCGAGAATATTCTGTCCGCTTCGGCAGCACTCTCAATGGTGATCTGCTTAAGCAGCCTGTTCTCAGGATTCATTGTTGTTTCCCAAAGCTGGTCGGCACTCATTTCACCCAAACCCTTGTAACGCTGTATCTGGATGCCTGTACCCGAACCCTTGCTCAGCTCTTCAATTATCCTGTCCCGTTCCTCTTCCTTCCAGCAGTATCTTAATGTTTTACCCTTTCTGATAAGGTAAAGAGGAGGGGCGGCTATATAAAGGTGTCCCTTCCTTATCAGCTCGAGCATATGGCGGAAGAAAAATGTCATTATTAGAGTGTCTATATGACTGCCGTCAACATCGGCATCTGTCATTATAATTACCTTATGATAGCGAAGTTTTTCAAGATTCAGCTGCTTGGTATCCTCATCCGTGCCTACGGTTACTCCCAGGGCAGTGAAAATATTCTTTATCTCCTCATTCTCATATATTTTGTGCTGCATAGCCTTTTCAACATTGAGTATCTTGCCACGCAACGGCAGAATTGCCTGAAATTTTCTGTCACGCCCCTGTTTTGCTGTTCCTCCCGCAGAATCACCTTCAACCAGGAAAAGCTCATTTGTTGCAGGATCCTGACTGGAACAGTCAGCTAACTTACCAGGAAGACCCGAACCGGAAAGAACATTTTTCCGCTGCACAAGTTCTCTCGCTTTTCGTGCAGCATGACGGGCGGTAGCTGCAAGAACCACTTTTTGTACTATGGTTTTGGCATCCTTTGGATTTTCCTCAAGGTAATATGAAAGCATAGTACTGGTAGCCTGATCAACTGATCCCATAACTTCGGAGTTCCCGAGCTTTGTTTTGGTTTGTCCTTCAAACTGAGGTTCCTGAACTTTTATTGAAATAATGGCCGTTAAGCCTTCACGGAAATCATCACCGCTTATATCAAATTTAAGTTTGGAGAGCATACCTGATTTTTCAGCATAATTTTTAAGAGTCCTGGTCAGTCCGCGCCTGAAACCCGCAAGATGAGTACCCCCCTCAATTGTAGAGATATTATTTACATAAGTATGGATGTTTTCCTTGAATGAAGTGTTGTATTGCAGTGCCATTTCAACCGGAGTATCGTTCTTCTCGGTTTCAATGTAAATAATATCATCGATAATACTTTCACGTGTCATGTCGAGGAAACGTACAAATTCCTTCAGGCCTTCATTTGAATGAAAGACTTCGTGACGGTAATTCTGACCTCCGCCGTTACCATTTCCGTTTTCCTCAAGCTCACGTTTGTCTGTTATTGAGAGTGTAACCCCCTTATTCAGGAAAGCAAGCTCCCGCAGGCGGGAAGAGAGTATCTCGTAATTAAAATCTGTTGTCATGAAGATTGACTCATCCGGCTTGAAAGTTACAATAGTACCGGTGATGTCGGTTTTACCTGTAGATTTGACATTTTCAACCGGCTTCCCCTTCCTGTACTCCTGCATATATATATCACCGTTACGGTGAACTTCCGCAAGCATATATGATGAAAGAGCATTAACACATGAAACGCCAACACCGTGAAGGCCGCCTGACACCTTATACGACTCCTTGTCAAATTTCCCGCCGGCATGCAGTACAGTCATAACAACCTCAAGAGCAGACTTCTTCTCTTTTTCGTGGTAGTCAACAGGTATTCCACGGCCGTCATCGGTAACAGTAACCGAACCGTCCTCATTAATCACAACATCAATACGCTTACAGTAGCCAACCATAGCTTCATCTATGGAATTGTCCACTACCTCGTAAACAAGATGGTGCAGTCCTTTTACACTTACATCACCAATATACATTGCAGGTCTTTTACGAACTGCCTCAATACCTTCAAGAACCTGTATACTGTCTGCCTGATAATCCCTTTTTTCATTTTCAGTTATACTCATTTTATCCTCTGCTTAATTATACTTTTCCACAACAAATTTTAATATGTAATGATGGCACTCAGCAAGCTGCAGTGCAATTATGCCAAATTCCCTGTAAAAAGAGTTATGAAAAAACCGGGTGGATTTTTTTTCAATATTCAAATATACATAAAATTTCAATCATTATGCTGCCCATTAACCGTTCTGCCAGGATACTATTTACAAACAAAAAATCAACAAACCGGTCATTCTCCATCTTATCCTTACAATGAATAAGTAAATCCTGCGAGGAAATTAAAGCCCTGGACAGGATAGTAATTCCATTTACGGTATCCGGAAGATGTTATATTATTGGCTTTTATAAATGCCGAAAAAAGATTGTTATACCGGTATTCCACACCCAGATTAAAGTCGGTTACACCGTCAAGCCGGAAAGGATCGGCTTCCGGAAGCCTGCTCTTTGCTTTTCTTTCGCCGATATGGAAAATATCTGCGCTCAGTAATATTTTGCCGCGCAGGTTATATCTTGCAGAAAAACTTAATTCAGTCTCAGGTTTGTGCCATGGATGCTCCTGAAGCTTCATTTCATATCTGTACTTATCCGCTTTGAGCATAATTTCGAAACTATTCCCGATGCTTGCCTTAAGTTCACCCCAGTAGTGAAATTTTTCTATATCGTCGTATACAACGAGGAATTTGTTCGCAGCTTCACTTACAGTATCGTTAATGTAAAAATGCATATTGTCAACAACCCTGTAAGCACCTCCGCCGTTGAAAGATATGTTTCTGGTGATATTTCCTTTCACTCCTGCATACAGGTTTATTTTGTTGTTAGAGTTCCCGACCCTTAGTCCCGGTACTATATAAAAGTTCTCCAAGGCTGTTTGTCCGTAATTATTAATATTCAGGTTGCCGTCAACCCCTACGTAGGGCACTACATAATCTTTGACAAGACTGAACTCCAGACTTGCGAGGGGGTGGAAATATGTCTTTCCTGTTCCTCCGTAATAATCATAATAGACATTGAATCCTGCCATAACCCTCCATTCATCATCGGCTTTGGTTATCCAGGGATTTGCCCTGATTATCCAGTTTGAAGTATCAGCCACCCTTGTATTGTTGAAATAATCATAACCTATCTCGAGACCTATTATCTGTCCCCTGATATAGTGCTGAAAGGCAGCTCCCACATTGATCCCGTGTTCCGTGTTTTTATTCCTGTCCTGGAAATGGGAATAATTGGCTGAAATATCGTAGTGCAGACCCGATGAATCATTCACTGTCGATTCAAGTCCTATTGACGCTTCTGCAAAGAGGAAGTTTTGCCTGATATCGTTTTTGTCAAAAACAGTATCTACAGTTGTGTCATAACCGTAGTAGTTGAACTGGTTGCTCGTCATGCCGGCTCTTCCCCAAAGATTTGACTCCCTGAACATCCTTTTGCCGTACAGCAACACTTCGTTGTCACTAAAGCCTGACAACCCATCGGTGTTATTGTCAAGTGTTATGTTACCGTGAGATGAATGGTGCTTCAGGTAAACCCCTCCTGAAAAGTCCCTGTTGCGCAAACTGTTTATACTCAGTTCAGCATAAGGTGTTGTGTAATTCCCGTACCCCAGTTTAATATGGCTATTGTATAAACGTGAAGGGGGTTTCTCTTCAAGGCGTGCAGCGGTGATGGGCTGGACTTCATAGTCAACTGTCAGGGGCATGGGAAATATATTATAATCAAAATCCGGAACAATAGCGACCGTGTCTTTAATTTCCGGAAGTGTTGTGATTTTAGACGCATCCGCAATCGTAGGCTGGTAGGGTCTCACCACAACCACTTCTTTTTGAATCTGTTCCTGTGAAAACCCTGTAAAAGGAAATACCAGCATGAATACTGCAAAAGCAATTTCACGGTGAAGCCGTAACACAAAACAAGTCTCGGGTTTCTTTCCCGAAATCATTAATCCTTTATACAAAAATCTAATAGTCATCTCTTTAATATATTTTCAAGTACTATTACAATATGTTTTCATTTTCATCTATCTTTTCAAGCCTTTTTTCTGCCCTCTCCACAATACCGTCATCCGTAATATCGTAATTATCGATCACACTCTGAAGAGTGTGCCTGGCCTGAAAATGATCTTCTTTTTCAATATATATATCGGCCAGCAGTATAAAAGCATTCGCCATCCAGTATTGATGCGGAGTGCTCATCGAAACGAAATCATTTATCTCCTCCTCTGCATTTTCAATTTCACCCATGTTAAAATAGAGCTCAGCAATACGGTACTTTGATTCTGCTCCTTCACGGCTGGACACCTCTGTTGCCGTTTTCCTGAACCGTTCGAGAGCTTCACTGTTTTTTCCCAGAGTCAGAAGGGATTTTGCGGCAATAAAATTTGCTTCCCTTAAAGTCTCTTCAGCTACACCTTCTGTTGCGGCTACTTCATTTGCCGCTTCGAACGCCTGCATGCTGTTGTCAAGTTCAAAATGGCACCGCATCCGGCCTTTTCTTGCTTCAAGAACGGTTTTCCTGTCACCCGCCAGTTCTTCAAGTCTGATATAATTATCAAGAGCGGAACTGTAATCACGCAAATGGAAATATAATGCGGCTGCTGCGGAAAGTGCCTGTTCGGTAAACTCAGTCCTGTGCCTGCCTGTTACATAATTATAAGATTCAAGCGCTTTCTCATACTCT
This sequence comes from Bacteroidales bacterium, assembly GCA_007125955.1. Lineage (GTDB taxonomy): Bacteria > Bacteroidota > Bacteroidia > Bacteroidales > PUMT01 > PUMT01. Next base: position 13,485 of record SLCF01000027.1, read on the forward strand.
CCTCTCATATGGTGGCAATCTGCCTTGTAAAAATGGGCGTTTACCACAAATATTCCGTTGCTGAACTCATCGAGATAGCTTCCAAGACGCTCTACAGCCGCTTCGCAGTCACCTGACATATAGGTGTTCTCGGCAGCCAGATAGGTGAGCGAGTCCTTTTCCGAAACCGTTATATCTGCGAAATCACCAAGCTTTTCGGCATATTCAAAATAGGACTCAACATCATTCATGTCTATATAAATGTTCCTTATACCCGTCAGAGCACTCCTTGCTTCTGCACTTCCCGGATATTCATCTATCACCCTTTTATAATGTTCAAGTGCATCCGTGTTGCGGTCATAGTTATAATTCACCAGTCCGATCTGCAGAAGCGCAGTTCTTGCCAGGTCGCTTTCAGGGAATTCATTTAATATACGGTTATAATAATTCAGTGCCCTGTCAGGTGACTGCTGGTCAAGATGGCTTCTGCCAAGCTCATACAATGCATCCGGCATATATGAGGAATTGGTGTGTTCTTCTGTCAGCTCATACAGTTTGGATATCTTATCCTGTATATTGCCAAGCAATCCATTGCAGATGGCGCTCTGGAACAGAGCATAATCAACATGCATCCTGCCTGCAGCTACAGCACGGTTGTAGAACTGAAGTGCATCCCGGTATCTTCCCATCGAAAAATAGGAGTCCCCTATGCGGTTCAGGGCATCCGCACCCATCCGGGTATCTGATGTCCCTTCAAGATTGAGGTACCTGCGAAACCAGGACTGGGCGTTTGAATAGTCTTTCTGCTTAAAATATGCATACCCCATATTGTAATGGCATGTCTTGTACTCTTCAAGTTCAAAAGCCCCGGGAGATAAAAGGAATCTGCTGTAATTTCTGATAGCCCCGTCAAAGTTTTCAAGTCTGTACTGTGCCTCACCCGACCAGTAATAAGATTGTGCAGCAATTGAAGGATTGAACTGGGAGTACTGAAGCGAAAGATCGAACATTTCGAGCGCCCCGGCAAAACGCAGGTCATTAAACAACTCAAGACCGCGGTAAAAAGCCACTCTCTGGTAAGCCTGCTGTATATCAGTTGTCTTACGGGTTATCTTTTCCAGGGATGCGAGAGCCTGCCCGTAATTCCTGGTATTCATGTAGGCCATTACAAGATAGTTGTAAGCCTCATCAATTCTTTCAGAATCAGGATAGAGCTCTATGAACCTGTTGAAACCGTTTATAGCCTCATTAAAAGGGGCAAATGCCAGCTCATAAGTAAGAACAGAGTAATTAAATAGCGCATCCTCCTGAATGTTACTGTTATGATCCATCCGTGCAGCCGACTCAAAAGCAAGCCGGGCCTTGCTCTTCTCATCAAGTCTGATATAACAATCAGCTAAATGGTAGAGGGCATTCTGATGAAGTTCGTCTTCAGGTCTGCCAACACGTTCAAGCTGTTCTGCAGCCTTGTCGTATAACCCGAGATTATAATAGGCATATCCAAGCTGGTACCTGTCATCCCTGGAAACTGAAGTGGATTTCTCCATATGTATTTCCAGGTACTTTACCGCATCCTCATACCGTGTCAGTCTGTAATAGGACTCACCGATAATACGGGCAATTTCCGGAACACGACCGGATGTTGCCACTTCAAGGAGTTGCGGACTCTCTCTTATAACATCCTCATAGCGGCGTTGCAAGTAATATATCTGGGTTATATAATAAGGTACGAGAGAAAAAAAAGTTTCGTCATCCTGAATATCAAGAAAACCGGAAAGAGCTGTTTCAAGGTTGTTTTCAGTGTAAGCAATGTGGGAGTAGTAATATGTTGCAGGAACAGAAAATTCCGAACGGCCGTCTTTTATTTCATAAAAGGCACGGGAAGCCTCATCATAGACATCGTTCATAAAAAAGCTGTATCCCTTCCTGAAGTAATGCTCATCCCTCAATTCCGGCGGCAGCATGCCGGGCCGGGCTGAAGCAAACCATCCTGCCGCCCTTCTGTAGGAACGATTCCTGTAGTAGTGGCGACCCAGATGAAAGCGGGCTTCGTCAGATTTTATATTTTCAGGATTATTCTCAATGAAGTTCATCATCAGGTACTCGGCATCCTGATTTTCCAGCTCTATTGCACAAAGGGCAATGTAATACTCGGCATAGCTTCTCATCAGGGAGCTGGCATCATAACTGCCTTTGGCTTTTCTGAAATGTTGCTGGGCAGCTCCAAATTTCTCCTTTTCGAAATACTCTATCGCTCTTTGGTAATCAACGTTATCATTATCATAAACAAGCGATTTCTGGGCAGTAAGAAAAGGGGATGATGCAAACAAACAGAAAAAGATTAAAACAACAAATCGGGACATCCTGTACATCAGAGTAAGTTTTATATTATTTTCAAATAACAAACGTATAAAAAGATAAATTATGTGGTAAATTTAGAGATAAAATAATTTTTCTCCGTCTTAATCCTTTTTCTCACACATACACCCGTGCTTTTAAACCCAAAAACCTGCCCAACTCTCTTGACAATGCATTTGTTTCGATCAGGAACCCATCATGACCGTAAAGGGAATCGATACTGGTAAATTCAGCGCCGGGAATTGATTCGGCAAGATGGATCTGTTCCTCCTCAGGGAAAATAAGATCACTATTAATACCTGCCACCATTGTTCGTGCTTTTATTCCTGAAAGGGCTTTTTCACTCCCCCCCCTTCCCCTGCCAAGGTTATGAGTATCCATTGTGTTCAGCAAACTCATATAGGAAAATGCATTGAACCTTCTGACAAGTTTTTCACCCTGATAGCGCTGGTATGACATTGCCCTGTAATCACCAAGTTTGTCCTCACCATCATCACTCTGTGTTGACTTGTAGGTATTGTAGTTCCTGTAGCTTAACAATGCTATTGACCTTGCTGCAAGCATTCCGGCAAGACCTGCTTCAGGATTCGATTCATTCCAGGTTGAGTCTGCTTCAACAGCGAGGCGTTGTGACTGATTAAAAGCTATACTCCATGGTGATGATCTTGCATGGGTCGCTACCGGAGCAATATTTTTATGCAGGCCGGGGTTCATAAACGCCCATTCCAGAACCTGTTGCCCGCCTGTTGAACCTCCTATCAGAAGGTAAATGCTTTCAATGCACAGGTGCTCTCTCAGTATCTCGTGTGATCTGACAATATCCCTTACAGTAATAAGGGGGAAAGAGTGATACCAGGGATTGCCCGTTTCCGGATTTATGCTGAGCGGTCCTGTTGAGCCGTAGCACGAACCGATTTTGTTGGCACAGACTATAAAGAAATCCCGTGGATTGAACAGGTCGTTTTCTCCAAAAAGCCCGTCCCACCAGTCAAACACATCTGAGTTTGACGTAAGTGCATGACACACCCAGATTACATTGTTTTTCTCACGATTCATTCTGCCGTAAGTGTGATAGGCAATATCAATTTCCGGCAAATATCCTCCCGATTCAAGCGGAAAATCTTTTTTGTATCTGAACTTTTGAATTTTTCCCTGTTCCATTAAAGATTATTTTAGAATTGTATTGCAAGAAATCAATTCAGTAACCCGTAAATAAATGATATGACGGATTTGATCACTGCCGGAAGTGCCTACTCCATCATAAGCGAAGTGAAATCTATTTCGGCAGTATGGTCAACTTCAACGATCTTCCCTTTTTCACACTTCAGTGTCCTTGCAGTGAATTTCTTAAGCAGAGTATAGTTGTGGGTTGCCATAACAACGGCGCGACCGCTATAGCTGATCTCTTTGAGCAGTTTCAGTATCTCTTCGGATGTGTCAGGATCTAGGTTGCCTGTGGGCTCGTCTGCCAGAATAACTTCGGGATCATTCAGCAATGAGCGGGCAATAACAACCCTTTGCTGCTCTCCGCCAGAAATCTGGTGAGGCATCTTATATCCCTTGAAAACCAGTCCCACCCGGTTCAGAACATCAACAATCCTTTCATCCATCTCCTTTTTGTTTTTCCAGCCCGTTGCCTTCAGCACAAAAAGCAAATTATCATACACGTTACGGTCAGGTAACAACTGAAAATCCTGGAAAACAATTCCAAGTTTTCTTCTCAGCCTGGGTATTTGTTTCCTTTTTATCTTTTTCAGGTCAAATCCGGCAACAAAAGCCTCACCTTCCTTCACATCGAGCTGAGCGTTCATTGTTTTGATCAGACTGGTTTTGCCGCTTCCGACCTTTCCGATAAGGTATACAAACTCGCCCTTTTTTAAGTGAAATGTGACATCGGATAAAACCAGGTTGTCAGCCTGTGAGACCGACACATTATGAAAATCAATTATTGTATCGAGTGCCATTTACAGCGGTTTTTCTTCGTAAATAATATTTCTTTCACCGTACTTTTTAAAATTCCTTTTCCGCTTCCAGTGTAAAAAGTGCGGGCGCCCCCCCCGTATGCCAGAAAAGGACCTTTTCTCCCGGTTTCACCCTCCCCTTTTCAACATAATCCAAAAGAGCGGCCATCGCTTTTCCGGTGTAGGTATGATCAATAAGTATTGCTTCCTCCCTTGCAAGCTTCCGGATGGCATTAATACATTCCCTTGTAGGAATACCGTAACCACTCCCTATGTATGAATCGTCCACTTCAACATCCTTTTTTAATTTAATGCTTCCCGGCTTAATATCCAAAAAACCTTCCATCTCCCTTATACATTTCCACACACTCTCTTTTACCTCAGATGAAGAAAGCCACGGGCTTATTCCGGTAATCAGTGAATTTGAATTCTCAAATATTGATCCTGCCATAATGCCTGCCAGAGTGCCCCCCGATCCGGCTGCCAGAAACTGATGGTCAAACTCTACACCCTCTTTTCTCATCTGTACCGTAAGCTCTTTATATGCTTCAACATAGCCCATCGTTCCCAGTCCGTTTGATGCCCCGAACCCTACTATATAGGGCCTTGCACCTTCATTCTCAAGCTCTTTTGAAACATCCTTCATTGCAGTTGCCAGTTCGGAAGGATGTGATATTTCAACAAACCTGGTTTCCACCCCCAGCAAGGAGGCAAGGAAAAAATTGCCTTTGGCTATATAAGGTTTCTCACCTGCAAGTACCATGACCGGACTTATCCCAAGCCTTACTGCAAGTGCAGCGGTTGTTTTGGCAAGATTGGACTGTATGCCCCCTGCAACAATAACCGTATCTGCTTTTTTATCAACAGCATCTGCCATGATATATTCCAGCTTCCTGATCTTGTTCCCGCAGGTAAGAATATCCCCTGTAAGATCATCCCTCTTGATCCATAAGTCAATATCCAGCAATTCACTCATCCTGTTCAGCCGGTGCAGCGGTGTCGGCTTTTGTGCGAGTTCAAGCGGTTTGTATTGTTTCATCTATTGTATACCGGTTAATCTGTAGTTTGTAAAAGTAATAATAATAGATCTAATTGCGATGATAGCAGGCTGAATCCTTTTTTATAAAAAATACAATAAAACAGGAACAACAAAGTTTTATTTTTCTTGCAGAATGTTTAAATTACAAATACTTTTGCACAGAATATGACTCTACCGCAAGTAGTTATAACTGATCTTGACGGGACCCTGCTGAATGACTGCAAGAAGGTCAGCAAGGAAGATATTGAGACCCTTAATATGCTTGGTGAAATGGGGGTTTGCAGGGTGATTGCAACCGGCAGGAGCCTTTACAGCCTGGGAAAAGTAGTGGATAACTCTTTCCCGGTCGATTATGTGATTTTTTCAACCGGTGCGGGGGTGATAGACTGGCAGTCGGGTGAGCTGCTCTATGCAGCACATTTAAAGGAAAAAGAGGTTAGTTTGGCTATCAGGACTTTTATTGATGAAAAAATGAGTTTTATGGTTCACGACCTGGTACCGGATAATCACAGGTTTTTATTTTATGATGCAGAATGCGGCAATTCAGATTTCAAAAAAAGATGTAACATCTACAGCGACTATGCTTTACCGCTCTCTATTGACCCCCCTAATTACAAAAATGCAAGCCAGTTGCTTGCCATAGTGCCCGAAAATCTGGAAGTCCTTGAAAATATAAGAAGGAAACTTAGCAGCCTTCGTGTTGTAAGGGCTACCTCTCCGCTCGACAACTGCACCATGTGGATGGAAGTGCTTCCATCTGAAGTTTCCAAGGGACACACAGCAGAATGGTTGTTCAAAAGGCTCTTCAGAAACCACAATTGCAGTATTGCAGTTGGTAACGATTACAATGACCTTGACATGCTCAATTATGTTCAGCACCCCTTTGTTGTAAGCAATGCACCAGATGATCTGAAAAAGATCTACAGGGTTTCTGAAAGTAATAATAACTCAGGTTTTACATATGCTGTCAGGAAAATTATCATAAATGATGAATAATCGCGTTATTCAATATGTGCGCCTTGTTACCCGGGATGTAATCTGCAATGGTGTTTCTGCCTTTCTTAATAATCTTTTGTGAATTAAATAAATTTTGAAAATTAACTGAAATTGCAGAACTTTGCATCCCATTCAAACAATTAGTTATGCCCTGGATCTGGAATACATTTATAATTTTTTTTGCCTATATAATAGGATCTATTCCTAACTCTTTATGGATAGGGAGGCTTTTTTACAATACCGATGTCCGCAAACATGGCAGCAAAAATGCGGGAAGTACAAATACTATACGTCTCCTGGGATACAAAGCAGGGATACCCGTTTTGCTTCTTGATATACTCAAAGGCTGGGTAGCCGTTAAACTTATCTATCTTACAGATTATCATATCCCTGTATCGGGCGATTACATAAATTTTCAGCTTTTACTGGGGCTTGCAGCAATCATGGGACATATATTCCCGGTATTTGCCAATTTCCGTGGAGGAAAAGGAGTTGCAACATTAATAGGTGTAATACTTGCAATTGACCCTTTATCAACACTTATATGCCTCGGGGTTTTCATGGTAACACTTCTGGCCACAAAATATGTTTCATTAAGTTCAATGATTGCCGGCCTGTCATTCCCGGTATTGGTAATAGTGGTTTTCAATACCACAACACCTTCCCTTGTTATTTTTTCCCTGATTGTTTTCGTTCTTCTTCTGTTCACCCATCAGAAAAATATCGAAAGATTACTCAGCAACGAGGAATCAAAGGCAAACTTTCTTTTCAGGCCAGGAAGGAAGGATGGTTAGTAGTCAACTGATCAGCCCTTTATAAGGATCGTCAACAAATTCGTCTTCAAGGATCTCCTTTAGTCTGGAGAGAGTTATGTTCAGTCTTAGGTTACCGGTATCTGCTATTGAAAGTTCACCCCTCTCTTCCGATACAACTATTACCAGGGCATCTGTCTGCTCCGACATGCCCAGTGCTGCACGATGACGCATCCCGCATTCAGCAGGCAGGTTGATGCTGTCTGATACAGGAAGTATGCACCTGGCTGCCTTTACCTTCTCGTCAATTATTATTACAGCACCGTCATGCAAAGGACTTTCCCTGCAAAATATACTTTCCAGTAACCTGCTGGAAGTTTCTGCATCAAGGATGTCACCTGTCTGAAGATATGGAATCAATTCGGATTTTCTGGATACAACGATTAGTGCTCCGGTATGGGTTTCAGAAAATGTTTTGCATGCTTTCAGTATCGACTGAATTCTGAGTCTTGGAGCAGACTCCTTTGCGAAGGAAAAGATCTTTTCGAGAGAGAACCCGAAGTTTGTAAGGTAACGTGTTCCGATAAATACCAAAAAGCGTCTTATTTCCTGCTGGAAAACTATTATAAGGGCAATAACGCCAACACCGATAAACTGGCCGAGGATTGATGAGAGAAGTTCCATGTTGAGGGCGCGTACAAGCAGCCATAAAAAATATATTGAAAATATTCCAGCAAAAATGGTTATGGCTATAGTCCCCTTTATCAGCCGGTAAACCCAGTAAAAAAGAGCGGCTGTAAGTATTATATCAAAAACATCCAGGATTCTTATTGAAATGAAAGCAGATATCATATTACGGCTATTATATATTCATTACTCATTCTTCTCCTCGCATTGCTTTATATACACTTACTGTTTCAACAGCCTCCTTTACATCATGAACCCTGAGAATATCGGCTCCTTTAATCAGAGCAATTGTATTGAATGCTATTGTCCCGGCAAGTGCATCTTCCGGTGGCAATCCAAGCAATTTGTAAACCATTGATTTTCTGGAAAACCCTGTCAGAACTGGCAGATCAAAAAAGTTAAAAACATCCAGATCTTTAACCAGTCTGTAATTATGTTCAGGAGATTTCCCGAAACCAAACCCGGGGTCAATAATTACATCGCATACGCCAAGCTTCTTTAACCCTGCTGTCTTTTCGGAAAAGAAGTGTATTACATCATTTGTAACATCATCATAAACCGGATTGAGATGCATATTTTCCGGTCTGCCCTGCATGTGCATTATTACATACACCACCCCAATTGATGCAATTGTTTCAAACATTCTGCCGTCAATAGTACCGGAAGATATATCATTTATAATCTCAACCCCGTAATTTTCCGCTACATTCCTTGCAACTTCAGAATTGTAGGTATCAACGGAAACAATTGATTCAGGGTGTCTTTTCCTAATAATATCCAGTGCCGGTTCTAGCCGTTCCAATTCCTCATCCGGAGGAATCAGTTTTGCTCCCGGCCGGGATGATGCTGCGCCAACATCAATAAAATCAGCCCCCGATGAAACAATCTCTTCAACCCTCCTTTCAATTGCATCATTTGTTATATAACGCCCTCCGTCATAAAAAGAATCGGGTGTGACATTAAGAATTCCCATAACTTTGGGGTCAGAGAAGTCAACAATTTTGCCGCCGCAGTTAAGAGTTTTCTTTTTATTTAAAATTTCCATAATCACACAATAAGAATCACAAATGTAAATAAAATATTTTCATCAGAAATTATGCACAGCCTGAGGAAAAAATTTTATTGGAAAGCGAAGCGATTCATTCTGTAAGACTGAATTTTGTAAATTTTTAATACAAAATTCAGGCTTTTTCAGGATAAATGTAAATAAAATATTTTCATCAGAAATTATGCACAGCCTGAGGAGAAATTTTATTGGAAAGCGAAGCGATTCATTCTGTAAGACTGAATATTACTGGCAACCATAATAAAAAAAATATTATTATAGAGATAAAATACTAAAATTAAGATAAATTTACGGGAGAGAATGAACATATGCGTCATTAAACCTGATTTCGTTGTGCGGAAAAATATAGCGGATCAGTTAAATAAAAGTAATATGAGTTTTGTAGTTATTGAAGGTTTGGACGGTTCAGGCAAATCAACCCAGTTGAACAATCTTTGCAGTTATCTTGACGGGCAAAATATCAACTACCGTTACATCCATTTTCCACGAATAGACTCTTCCCTTTTCGGATCCCTTATAGCTATGTTCCTGCGAGGTGACCTCGGATCGATAGATACTGTTAATCCCTATCTGGCTGCACTTCTTTATGCAGGCAACAGGAATGATGCAAAAAAAGAGATCTCAGGGTGGCTTTCAGACAAATACCTTGTGATAGCTGACAGATATGTTTATTCCAATATTGCATACCAGTGTTCAAAATTGACCGGCAATGAGGAAAAAAAACAACTGAAGAGCTGGATACTTCATCTGGAATATGAGCATTACGGGATACCGCGCCCCGATATCAATATTTTCCTGGATGTGCCGATGGGTTTTACAAGGAAGAATCTTGAAAATTCAAGAACCGGAAATGACAGGGAGTATCTGGGGGGAAAAGAAGATATACATGAAAAAAGCATTCCCTTCCAGGAAAAGGTAAGACGTGAATACCTTGATCAGGATGAAATTGAACACGATATTAAGGTACTGAATTGCTATGACAAGCAAAAAAAGATACTGAAAACGGATGAAATTACCAAAAAGCTTATATCACTGTTAAGGGAAAGAAATATAATTTGATAATTTTCTTATTAACAAACACAATAAGTGATCTGTCAGTCATCTATATTTTGTTATCACTTCTATTTATAATAAATTTGTTTTGTGATCAAATGGAGCAAAAAACGATCCGACTGATAACCTTCAGAAGATTTGAACAGTTACTGAAGATAATGCAACAGAAAAATAAGTTCACTGTTTTTCAAAAACAAACTGTATATGAGAAGAAAAATAGTAGCAGGCAACTGGAAACTTAATACCACGCTCACGGAAGGTATGGATCTGGCCCGATCAGTAATCGATCTGTTAAAAAAGGGGGGGGGCGGAAATGTCAGTGTTATCATAGCCCCGCCTTTTACACATCTTACTGAGATTAAAAAGATTATTGGCGATGAGATAGGGCTTGCAGCTCAAAACTGTGCCGCTGAAAAGTCAGGCGCATTTACAGGAGAAGTTTCCGCTGAGATGATAAGGTCAGCCGGGGCAGGATATGTTATTACAGGACACTCCGAACGGCGTCATTACTTTAATGAAAGCGATAAGGACGTTGCTTCCAAAGTAAGGAATGCCATTGAAAGCGGGCTTCAGCCGCTCTTCTGCTGCGGGGAAAAACTCCATGAACGGGAAAGGTCAATTTATACTGAAGTTATAAAAAAGCAGATACAACTGGGACTTTTTGATCTGCCAAAAGATGATTTCAGTAAAGTGATAATTGCATATGAGCCTGTCTGGGCTATAGGGACGGGAAAAAATGCAACCCCGGAGCAGGCCCAGGAAATTCATCAGTATATAAGGCACCTGGTCGAGGAGAAATATGACCGGAATGTTGCAAATAATTTAACAATTCTGTACGGAGGAAGTTGCAAGCCATCAAATGCAGGGGAGCTTTTCTCTAACAACGATATTGATGGCGGTCTAATAGGAGGAGCGTCACTTTCTGCTGAAGATTTTTACAGTATAATAAACTCTTTTTAAACTGAACCGATTTTAAATGCTTCGGAAAATACCGGTCTTCCGGAATTGTTATTAAAGTAAGCTTTAAGGGTTTTGTTTAACTTTTTCCCGGCATTTCCGTATAATATGTTCATGTATTTAGCAATCAATATGTTATGCCGGAATGAAGTTTAGCCTTATTTTCTCGCATCAAGGGAATATACATTTTTTAGTAATATTTTGCATTCTTTTGCTTTCAATGGCCCGGTTTGAGTCAAAATCGCAGGGATTAAGAGCTTTTTCCGGAGATACTGAAGCTTTTCCCGGGGAACTTACAGTTTTTATGGGCTCCAACCTGGACGATAGTCAGATAGAAGTAATTGCTCTTTTTGAAGCAAACTGGAATTCCGGTAATTTCAATACAAAAGAAAAGGAGAGGATCATAAATATTGCTGATCTTCTTGTAAATCAAAATGCAAGGCCGGTTCCACATTTCCTTAACCTGATCCGGCTGCTGAACCTGTTTTCAGAAAAAGATCCCGTAAAGAGACATTTTCCGGTTTGGCTGGAGGCTTTCAGTTACTACGCGGACAACAACAGATACAGGTTGTCTTTATTAAATGAATCACTTGAACGGGTTTACCATTTTTTGAATGACGATGCTATATACAAATCCTCGGCAGTTGAATGGCAAGCAGTTAACGGCAATGTCCGGTTCATATTTGAAGCTTCACTGACCATAATCATTGACAATGCCGATCTGATATGTTATTCGGGTAACGACAGCATAGTTATAAACAACACTTCAGGAAAATTTTCAATTGATGAAATGCAGTGGAAAGGGAGGAACGGGTCAGTAGGATGGGAAAGGGCGGGGTATGAACTCCATGAAATTAACGCAGTACTTGACAACTACACCATTGACCTTAACAACAACCAATACAGTGCGGATTCGGTTATTTTCACCTATGGCGAATATTTCAGGGAAAAGCTCAGGGGAAGTTTAACCGACCGGGTTACAAGGGTCACAGAAAGCAGTGAAACTTCATACCCGCGTTTCAATTCTTACAGGCACGACCTCTCTCTAGACAATATATTCCCCGGGATCAATTACAAAGGGGGTATTTCCATGAGAGGCAAAAACCTTATTGGTTCAGGCAGTGAAGATTCTAAAGCACACATTACGATCATGCGTAACGGAGAAACTTTTTTCACAGCTCTTTCAGAACACTTCCTTTTCTCCCGTGAGGAATTTTCCGCAAACAGTTCAACAGTTACTTTTCATCTGAAAGGGGACTCAATCTACCACCCTGACCTCCGTTTAAATTACAGGAATAATCCCGGAGAACTCACTCTTAACAGGAATGACAATGTAATGTCAGGCAGTCCTTACACCAACACATATCATGAAGTGAACATGAATTTCGGACAACTCATCTGGCAGATGAATGAGGATGTCATCCACTTCACCATGCCAAGAGGCAGTTCAACCGGAAGTGCCAATTTCGAGTCTTTCAGTTTTTTTAACAATGCCCGTTTCCGGGAAATACAAGGCAGGGATGAAGTTCATCCGCTTCTGTCAGTCAGACGGTTTGCTTCAGCCAACGAAGAGAGGGAACTCACGGCAAAAGAATATGCCTCTTTTATGAGAAGACCGGTGAGCAGCATAAGACACCAGCTAATAAGCCTTGCAATTGAAGGATTTATCTATTATGATACCGGTTCCGATATATTTACAGTAAGGAAAAAGCTGAATGATTACCTGATGGCCAGTCACAACCTTATAGATTTCGATGTAATTAATTTCGAATCAAAAACTGATGCACCCAGGGAAAACGGGGTACTTGACCTTAATACACTTGAGCTGAAAATCAACGGAATACCACAGGTGCACATAAGTAACGTTCAGAACGTCAATATCTATCCGGAAGATAACAGCGTGATTTTGAAAGAGAACAGGAATTTTCAGTTTGGAGGCAGAGTAAATGCAGGCTATCTTACATTTTTCGGCAACAACTTTTCATTTGATTATGACAAATTCAGCATCAACCTCCGTAAAATCGATTCTATAAGTATCAGGGCAGCCCGGGATGAATATGATATGTACGGCAGGGCGCTTGCGGAGAATGTGAAAAACCTCATACAAAACGTTACAGGTATTATTTATGTTGACGAACCCACCAACAAGTCAGGTAACAACGAATATGAAGATTTCCCGAAATTCCACAGCACCGAAAATTCCTTTGTGTTTTATGATGACCCGGAAACTTACGGAGGTGTTTATGACAAGGCAGACGTCTACTTCCAGCTCTATCCGTTCAGAATGGATAGCCTGAATACATTCAGGTTTGAATATGTTGAACTGGAGGGGAAATTCGTTTCATCGGGAATATTTCCGGAGTTTGAAGAGACGCTCACTCTTCAGGACGACCTTTCAATTGGTTTTACCCATATTGCGGAGGAAGAGGGATTGCCGGTTTACGACGGTAAAGGAAGGTTTTACGATATGATTACAATGAGCAACAGCGGACTTAAAGGTGACGGGGTTATAGAATATCTTGCTTCAAAGATCTATTCTGAAGATATCGGGTTTTTCCCCGATTCTATGAATGCAGCCGCCAATGAATTCTTAATTGAAAGAAGCGGCGGATCTTCAGATTATCCGATGGTATCGTCAAAAAACAATTTAGTGCAATGGCTGCCCTACCAGGATGAACTATACGTAAGGCAAGTAGAAAACCCTTTTACAATTCTTGACAATGAAACACACCTTAAAGGGGAACTTCTTCTTTCTTCCTCGGAATTAACTGGCGAAGGTATACTTGAAACCAGGAACTCTGCATTTGAATCTTCACTTTTCAGGTTCGGGCCGGATTCATTTGAATCTGATACAACTGATTTCATTCTGTATAATAAGCAGGGAGAGAAGGCTGTTTTTGAATCAACCGGAATTTTGGCAAAAGTTGAAACAGACCGGCTCCGGGGGGAGTTCAGGGTTAACAACGATGAACCGGTAATCTTCCCTGTGAATCGTTATAAAGCCTTTCCGGAAGAAATCTTATGGGATATTGATGCAATGGAGCTGCAACTGTTATCTAAGTCAGCTGCAGAAAACGAAACAGATGAGGGTACCCTGTTCATATCGGTTTGCGATACGCAGGATTCGCTCTACTATATTTCCCCTGCAACCGTTTTCAGGTACGGTGAAAAACTAATCTCTTCGGAAGGTGTAAGGAGAATAAATGTTGCCGATGCCTTGATTTTTCCGGGCGACGGGAAAGTTGAAGCGGAAAAAACCGGATTTCTTAACGAGCTTTCGGATGCCCGTTTGGAGATTGGTCCATCTACTGCACAGCACACTATTAACAATGCTAAAATCAGAATTGACGGGAAAAAGAGTTACAACGGAACAGGATATTATGATTACGTGGACGACAGGAATAAGATTCAGAAAATACGTTTAGACACAATACTGGTAAATGATGACATTAAAACCGTAGCTAGAGGAACTATTGATGAGGGCGATAAATTCAGGTTAAGCGAACACTTTCTGTTTAAGGGAGAGGCCCTTCTTGAATCGGGCAAACAGTATCTGAATTTCAATGGCAGTGTTAGACTGATAACAGATTGTTTTGACGGGAAGGATAACTGGTTGTACTTCAGTCATGATATTAATCCGCTTAATGTAATGATACCTGTTCCGCAGCAACCGGTATCTGATGATGAAGGCAGAATAGATGCAGGACTTTTCATTTCAGGTGCGCCGGAAGGTGTTTACCCCCTTTTCCTGGGCAAAACGAAAAACAGTACTGATACTCCAATTATTACTGCCGGCGGTTTCCTCCAATATCACCAGACAACAAACGCATACCTTATTGGAACAGTTGACAGGTTCAACGATCCTGAATATCCCGGCAATTTTCTCAGTCTGGACACAGAGAAATGCATGCTATACGGTGAAGGGGAAATTGAGCCCGGCGTGAATCTCGGTCAGCTAAAACTGAATGCAGCCGGACACTTCACCTCTTCAACACGGAAACAGGAGACAAACCTTGAACTTGCAATGGGTGTTGACTTCTTTTTCTCTGATGATGCAATTGAGATAATGGCAAATGAGTTTGCAGAGGAAAGCGAAACCGGAGAAATTGATTCAACCGCTTTTTTCTACCGGAAGGGTCTAAGCCAGATACTGGGAAAGGAATCTGCAGAAGAGTACCTTGGAGGGGCACGAAGTGGGGCTTCAGGCAGAAGAGTTCCGGAAGCAATGGACAAAACACTGTTTTTCAATAAAGTGAACTTTGTATGGGATGAAGAAAACAATTCATACAGATCTTCAGGAAAACTAAACCTCAAATATATAGGAGGAGTAAAGATCAACAGGGAAATAAACGGATATATAGAGATCTCTAAAAGGGAAACGGGAGACTTTTTCGACCTCTATATTGAAGCTGCTGAAGGCAAATGGTACTATTTCGGTTACACAAGGGGTGTAATGCAAACCTATTCCTCAAACACTCAATTCAGGGAAACTATAAACGATTTGCGTACCCGCCGCCGTGAACTGAATGTCTCCCGAGGAGAAACCTCCTACATATATATGCTTGCCACGGAAACCAAATTAAATCAGTTTTTCAGCCGTTACGGGCGTTACAGGGAAGCAGCCGGCGTAAGTGAAATTGAAGTTGTGAATGAAGAGAAGTGATATCATTTGACGCTTTTCAGGAATGCATTTCCATTTCCAGGACTTCCAGATCTTTTATATCCCCGTTATCAAGTACAAACCTGACCGCTGTACTCACATTATGTATCCCCGACCGCCCGGCTGCTCCGGGATTTATATGCAGCAGTTTCAGCTTTTTGTCATTCATTACCCTGAGTATATGAGAGTGGCCGCAAATAAACAATTTGGGAGGTTTTTCATATATAAGCGGTTTTACACCGGGATCATACCTGCCCGGAAAACCTCCTATATGAGTTATCCAAACATCGGTTCCTTCAACTTCAAATCTCATGTGAAGAGGGAACCTCCCCCTGATATCAGGCCCGTCAATATTCCCGTAAACTGCCTTAAGCGGTCTGAATGCCTCCAGTTTATGAGCAACATCCACACTGCCTATATCACCCGCATGCCAAATCTCATCGCAGGAACTAAAAAACCCGAACAACTTATCATTCAGATACCCGTGTGTATCTGACAAACATCCAATCCGTTTCATTTTCCCGTGTTTTATAATTTTTGTATAGTTCCGGTAACTGAAGGAATTAATATTTTGCAATTTTATCCATATTTTTGAGAATATCATAAAATCCGGTATAATATGCAATTATTTTACACCCCTGAATTCAGTGAAAAAAAAAGCTTCCTGGGCAGGGATGAATCCCACCACTGTATAAGTGTAATGCGTTTGAAGAAAGAGGACATTGTTTATGTAACAAACGGCAGGGGGGATCTCTACAAGGCAAAGATAGAAATACCCGATCCTGCTGAATGTTATTTAAAAGTGCTGGAAAAGCAACCGGGTTTCGGTAGAAGGGATTACAGGATAGCCATCGGCATCTGTCCAACAAAAAACACGGGAAGATTCGAAACATTCATTGAAAAGTCAACTGAAATAGGGATTGATACAATTAAGCCCCTTTTATGCAAAAATTCGGAGAGAAAAAAAATAAACCCGGAAAGGATCGAAAAGATTATAACGTCTGCCATGAAACAATCACTGAAAGCTTACAGACCCCAACTTGAAAAGATGCAGAATTTCAAAAAAGTTGTAGAAGAAGATTTCGCCGGACAAAAGTTCATTGCATCTGAATCTGCAGAAACCGGAAAGCATATCGGAAATCTTTATAAACCTGGAAATAATGCGCTCATACTGATAGGTGCCGAAGGAGGGTTTTCTGACTATGAAATGGAGCTTGCCGTTGAAAATGGTTTTATACCGGTGAGTCTGGGTGAATTCAGATTAAGGACTGAAACAGCAGGCATTGTTTCATGTCATGCAATTCATATGCTGAACAGCCTCAGTTAAAAGATGGTTTTAAAATTGAGATTGACTATCTCCGGGGAATTTTTGTTGCCGGCGGGCATATTCAAATATATTCCTCACTACCCGATTATTGACCTTGAACAGGTGACTGTCAAGATAATCTTTAACATCGCTGAACTCAGATGCACTGTTTATTAAGGATGGGCTTAAACCTGACTTATCTGTAGCCGGCTTCTCCAGTGAATTGATCAGATAAACATAATGGGAATAATTCTTCATAAACAGGAACTTTAACATTTTTTAACATAATTTAAACGGAAGACAGCAGAATTTATTATTACAAAACTCTCCCATCTTCCGCTAAATGTCAAAGCAAAAAGTTAAACCGGTCAGTTTATAGTCAGATTGATCCTTTTTCTTTCAATGATCTTTCTGAGATTTATCAGCGCATACCTCATCCTGCCCAAAGCCGTGTTAATGCTAACATTGGTCTGTTCAGCAATCTCCTTGAAGCTTAGACCGCCATAATGCCTCATCAGTATCACTTGTTTCTGTTCTTCGGGTAATTCATCGATCAGCATTCTCACATCGGTTGTGATCTGATCCTGAATTATCGTATCCTCTACATTTTTTTCCGAGAACTTCCTGGAATTGAATATGTCAGATTCATAATCGTCATTGGAAAAAGTGTTTACCTGTTTTTGCTTTCTGAAATGGTCAATTATCAGGTTGTGGGCTATTCTTATAACCCATGAGGCAAAACGTCCGTTTTCCCGGTATTTTCCATTCAATAATGACTTGATTACTTTTATGAAAGTATCCTGGAAAATATCTTCTGCAAGTTGCTGATTTTTAACTATCAGCAAAATATAAGTATAAACCTTGTCCTTATGACGGTTAATCAACTCCTCAATTCCCGCCTGTTCACCTTTCAGGAATCTCTGCACAAGTTCCTGATCACTCTTTTTCGTCATATGTGCCTGCACAACCACCTCCTTTTTTTTATAATTCAAATTTTCAATTGACAAACCAAATTAATAAGACTTAACGTTTAATAATTTTTAGTGTCAATTGTATATGAACTATATTTGCAAATTTACTAAATTTTTGACCCCTGATAATGCATTTAGGGCTTTTTAACATTTTTAAACATTATGAAAACATTAGTCTCATTGTTGTAATGCGCAATAATTATGCCAGAAAAAAGAACAAACACTCATAACTATATACAAATAAAAGGGGCAAAAGTTCATAATCTAAAGAACATTAGTCTCAAAATTCCAAGGGATAAATTCATAGTCATTACCGGCTTATCAGGCTCCGGAAAATCATCGCTGGCATTTGACACCCTTTATGCCGAAGGACAAAGACGGTATGTTGAAAGCTTGTCATCCTATGCACGTCAGTTTATGGGAAGAATAAACAAGCCCGAGGTGGAATCCATAACCGGAATACCTCCTGCAATAGCTATTGAACAAAGAGTGAAAACACACAATCCGAGATCAACAGTTGGCACTTCAACTGAAATTTACGATTATCTCAGGTTGCTTTATGCCAGAACAGGAATAACAGTGTCGCCGGTTTCAGGACAAGAAGTAAAAAAACACACCGTTTCGGATGTTGCCGGGTTTATCCTTTCCTTTAATGACGGCACACCTGTTATTATTCTATCACCGGCTGAGATACCCGCTGCGGGAGATATTGCAAGATATCTCGAAATAAAAAAAAAGGAAGGGGCTACCAGGATGGAGGTGAACGGCAGGATCAAAAAGATAAGTGAGTTGACAGAAGATCCCGTTGCTGTTAGTAAGTTGCATAGCCTGAACCTGGTTATTGACAGGATAATGGTTGCTAACGATAACGACATCCGGGCCCGCATTGCCGATTCCGTTGAGGTCGCCTTTGCCGAAGGAAAGGGGAAATGCTTACTCAAAACGGGGAACCCTGATGAAGAAAAAGTACACCATTTTTCTAACCTTTTTGAAATGGACGGAATAGAATTTGAAGAACCCTCAGTCCACATGTTCAGCTTCAACAATCCACTGGGCGCATGCCCGGTCTGCGAAGGATACGGAAAAATAATCGGCGTTGATGAAGACCTTGTTGTACCTGATAAAAGCCTTTCAGTCTATAATGATGCAATTGCCTGCTGGAGGGGTGCCAAAATGAAAAAATGGAAGGAGAGGCTGATATACAACGCTTCAAAATTCAATTTCCCGATCCATAAACCCTATATAGAACTGACAGATGAGCAGAAGAAGCTGCTATGGAATGGAAACAGGTATTTTTACGGCCTTGACCGCTTTTTTAAATATCTTGAAAAGAAAAAGTACAAAATACAATACAGGGTCATGCTAAGCCGGTACATGGGCAAAACAAAATGTCCCGAATGCGGAGGTACCAGGTTAAGAAAAGAGGCCTCATGGGTAAAGGTAGGAAAAAAGACGATCCAGGAGTTGGTAACAATGTCAATTGACTCTCTCCATAAATTTTTTAATGAAATATCCCTATCTCCTCATGAAGAAAAAATTGCCGGACGAATACTTGAGGAAATCAGGAACAGGATAAATTTTTTAAGGGATGTGGGACTCGGTTATCTGTCACTTAACCGGCTTTCATCAACCCTGTCAGGCGGGGAATCGCAAAGGATAAATCTTGCAACTTCCCTGGGAAGCAGTCTGGTCGGCTCTCTCTATATACTTGACGAACCAAGCATAGGTCTTCATCCCAGGGACACTTCCAGACTGGTCAAAGTTCTCAGGGAACTTCAAAAAACAGGTAATACCGTGATAGTTGTGGAACACGAAGAGGAGGTAATCCGGGCATCAGATCTGATCGTTGACATCGGCCCTCTGGCGGGCAGAAACGGAGGGGAAATAATTTTCTGCGGAGACCATTCAAAACTGTTAAAGGAGGAAAAAAGCCTTACTGCAAGATATCTTACAGGCAGGGAAAAAATACCTGTACCTCCGGCAAGGAGGATATGGAACAGCTACATAGAAATTACCGGTGCAAAAGAAAACAACCTAAAGAGCATAAATGTAAGAATACCGCTAAACATTCTGACAGTGGTCACGGGTGTAAGCGGTTCGGGCAAGTCGTCGCTGGTTAGAGATATATTATATCCAGCCCTTTCACGGCTTTATAACGGGAAAACTGAAAAACCGGGCGATTTTGGAAGACTTGCCGGTGATACCGGAATACTGGAGGGTGTGGAGTTTGTTGATCAAAATCCTATTGGTAAATCTTCCCGTTCAAATCCGGTTACATATGTTAAAGCTTACGATGAAATAAGAAAACTGTTTGCTGCCCAGAATGCATCCAGGCTTAACAAATACCAGCCATCACACTTCTCTTTCAATACAAGAGGGGGGCGCTGCGAAGAATGCGAGGGTGAAGGAAAAATAAAAGTGGAAATGCAGTTCATGGCTGATGTAACCCTGGTATGTGAAAGCTGCAAAGGGCAAAGATTCAGGGAAGAGATCCTCGAAGTAAGATACAGGGGAAAAAATATTTATGATGTTCTGGAAATGACAGTAAATGAAGCAATGGAGTTTTTTGACAGTGAAAAAACATTGAATGAGCATAAGATCGTGGAAAAACTGGAACCTTTGCAGTCAACCGGACTGGGTTATGTTAAACTGGGGCAGTCTTCTGCAACACTCAGCGGCGGTGAAAACCAGCGGGTAAAACTGGCTTCTTTCATAGGGAAGGAAAAGAGGAAACCCACTCTTTTTATTTTTGATGAACCGACAACTGGCCTGCATTTTCATGACATAGGCAAACTGCTGGATTCTTTTAGCTTTCTTATAAAAAAAGGGCACAGCATACTCATAGTGGAGCATAATCCCGAAATAATCAAGTGTGCTGACTGGGTAATAGATCTTGGACCGGAGGGAGGGGATAGCGGGGGTTATATAATGTTTGAAGGAACGCCGGAAGAGCTTGCATGCAAAACAGACTCACATACAGGTTGTTTTATTGCAAAAAAATTGTAGTGAAAGTGGGCGGAACAATTATTTTTCAGTGAAACCGAACATTATTGCTACACATCCGCTGTTGTCAGCACCATTGTTTTCGGAGGGAAGCACCTTTACAGATATAAGAAGCTGTTCGGAATTTACCGGTGAAAAATCCCATGTTGCATTGAAATCGTTGTCACTGTTGTTATATAATTCGTTTCGTTCAGTATCCATTACAGTGAACTCTATTTTATACAGATTGTCATCACCGCAAATGGCAAGCCTGTAATCCTGGCCGGCATAAAATGTTTTGTACAATTCGGCCTCCTCACCTTCCTCTAAAATTGCAGCATGATAATTACCGTCATGCATGAATGATCCCAGCTCAACCTTACAAACACGCTTTGCAAAAATCTTGCACTGTCCGTTTATGTTGGCGGGAATTAATGTTAACAAAACCCAAAAAAGCAAAACCGGTATAATCCGTTTCATGACATTAACCTGTTTAATATGATACAAAACTGTTGCGGATGTTTTTAACTTTATCTTTTAGTTCTGCGAACAGTCCCGGAGTTATATTCACTTCCCTTGATGAACTCAGAACTGCCGTTTCCCCTTCTTTATCCCGTTCTACAGAAACAGGGGAAGAGGAAATTTCGATTTCTCCGTATATTTCCCATATCCGATCAATTTTTGCATGCAGATCCGCAACATCATCGTTATGAATGTTATCCTCAAGCAGCTTCATGAGCAGTTCAAGTGAAAATTTCTGATCAACAATATGATCCACAAGAGCATTGTTCTCAATATTACTTTCATCGGCAAGACTGGTAGCAATAAAAAGCCCTTCAATAAATCCGCCGGCAAAAAGCATTGTTGCAACCGTTTCCCTTTCGTTCTCCTGCAGAAATGCACTTGAATTGAGATATGTTTCCGAAATAATATCCATAACCACATCCCGGTTATTCAAATTTGCTTCCAGTTTCTCCAGAGTATGCCTGTCAACTGCATCCATTATGCCAAGCCTTTCGGCAAGCTCTTTTGATATTGCCATATAGTTTATCGAAGCCTGGGTCTGGTCGAAAAAACCGGCATAACTCAGATCTGTAATATAAATACCGAGATTGAGGGCTATGCTTTTTGTTGTCAAATAGTTGGCAGCATTTTCAACCGGGTTCAGGAGATCCTCGTTGTAAATCGCCCCGGAAGACCTGAGCAATGCAGCTATCTCCACAGGCGAGGGCAATGCATAAAAAACCTGCTTCACCCTTGCCAGCTCTTCCATAGCCTCAACGGTAACATCAACTTCAAACTCCTCTTCCTTTTCCTTTGAAGTGTCACGGCATGAATGACCGAACAGAAATAATAATAACAGCAAGGTTGCACCCAGTTTCTTCATTGGTGAATTATTTTATTTATCTGGAAAAAAACCCGGTCCCTCCGCACATATACAATAAGACCGGTTCTATTTATTACGGATAGATAAATTAAGGGTTGCAAAAAAAACGATTTATATGAAGCCTTTTATCGCAACCCTTGCTGAATAGGCGGTAACTGCCTGTGCCTGCGCTAATGAATACTTGAAAAGTACTTCATGAACTGAGAACGTTCGTAAACAGCAGGATCTTCTATTTTGGCGTAACTCATTTTGCCCCTGAATTCATTAACAGACTTGAAGTTTTTGAATTTCATCCATTCATCAAGTCTGGAATTCATTTTACCGATCTCTTCAATTCCGTTTTTATAAAGTACGGAACAAACCTGAACTGTCTGCGCTCCTGCAAGCAACTGCTTTATAACACCGTCACCGTTGTGTACACCGGTTGAAGCGGAAATATCAATACGTGGAACTTTGCCGGATATAATAGCAATCCAGCGGAGAGTATGGCGTATGTCGGCAGGTGAACTGAACACTTCAGCCGATACCATCTTCATGTTATCAATGTCGATATCAGGTTCGTAAAATCGGTTGAAAAGCACAACCCCGTCAATACCTATTCCCCTGAGTTTTTCTATCACACTTAAAATATTTGTGAAATGGTTTCCCAGCTTCATTGAAACGGGAATATTCACATACTTTTTGATTTTTAAAGCAAGGTCAAAATAGATATCTTCATATTTTGCTGAAGGTGCATTTTTATCATAGGGGAGAAAGAAAACGTTCAACTCGATTGCATCAGCGCCGGCTTCTTCTATCTTTTTTGCAAAACTCAACCAGTCCCTCGAAGAAACGCAGTTAATGCTGGCAATAACGGGAATGGAAACATTTTTTTTAGCATCCTCTATCAGTCGAAGATACTCTTCAACTGAATTGCTTTTAGTATAATTTAGTATGTAATCCTCCGCTTCAGGATAACCGTGTCCAGTCATCAGGCTTCCGGCTTCGTAGTTGATCTGTTCTTCAAAAAGGGACTTCAGTATTACTGCTCCTGCTCCTTCCCTTTCCATCTGCCTGATTTTGTCAACTGAACTGGTTAGACCCGAACTGCCGGCTATTACGGGGCTTTTCAATGTCAATCCTATGTATTTTACCTCGATATTTGCCATTTTAACAGAAAAATTTAAAGTTAATATTTCGATAAATTTAAGAATATCTTAAAACAAACGAGTTTTTATAGTAAAAAAGATCACCTGTTTCTCTCTCCAAAAATTTCAGTTCCTACCCTTATCATTGTGCTGCCTTCTTCCATTGCAATATCGTAATCAGACGACATTCCCATGGAAAGTTCACTGAAAGAGGGAAATTCACCGGAAAACTTATCTTTCAGCTTTCCGAACAGACCGGCAAGCCGGCTGAACTCTTTTCTGACCTGCTTCCTGTTATCTGTAAATGTCGCCATCCCCATCAACCCACAAATCCTTACATTCTCAAGATCTTTAACCGCCGGGGAATGAAAAACATTGACAACCTCTTCCTCCGACATCCCGAATTTAGTCTCCTCCTCGGCAATATGAATCTGCAGCAGACAATCGATTACCCTGTTGTTCTTCCTGCCTTCCTTGTTAATCACCTTTAGCAGTTTTAGAGAATCAACACCGTGTATGAGGCTTACAAAGGGTGCTATATATTTTACCTTATTTGACTGAAGGTGCCCCACCATATGCCATTGAATATCTTCAGGAAGATTTTCCTTTTTGTCAAAAAGTTCCTGAACCCTGTTTTCACCGAAGATTCTATGGCCTGCATTAAAAGCCTCCATTACTTCGGATTCGCTTCTTGTTTTTGTCACAGCTACCAGCGTGACATTTTCCGGCAGTTTTTCAAGAAGCTTGTTCAGGTTATCCTTTATTCCCATAAAAAAGAGTATTTCAACTTACACACTTTCAAAATTACACAAAAATCAACCTCCTGTATTGAAAATAACAAAATGCCCCGCACTGATATCGGGGCACTGTTCAAATTTTGCCGTTTAATCAAGACTATGAACAACCAGTCCGCTTCTCAACTTGGGTTCGAACCAGGTTGTTTTCGGGGGCATTATATTGCCGGTATCTGCAATATCCATAAGCTGCTTCATGGAAACAGGATAGAGTGCAAAAGCAACCTTCATTTCGCCTTTGTCTACCCTTTTTTTAAGTTCGCCAAGTCCCCTTATACCTCCGACAAAGTCAATTCTCTTATCGGTCCTTAGATCCTTGATGCCGAGAATTCTGTCGAGCACATACTCTGAAAGAACAGTCACATCAAGGGCGCCGATAGGGTCATTATCATTGTATGTTCCGGGCTTTGCCTTAAGTGAATACCATTGACCTTCAAGGTACATTCCGAAATTGTGTATACTGTCGGGTTTATACTCTTTTTCACCCGTTTCCTCAACCTCAAAAACTTCACCCAGTTTCTCAATGAATGCAGTAGCTGAAAGTCCGTTCAGGTCCTTTACCACCCTGTTGTAATCAATTATTGACAACTGGTTGTCAGGGAAATGAACAGCCATAAAATAATTGTACCTCTCTTTGCCTGTATGGTTCGGGTTGTTCTTCTTTTTTTCATTCCCTACAAGTGCCGCAGCGGCAGTTCGATGATGACCGTCAGCTACGTAAGTGTACGGTATTTTACCAAACAGTTCTGCAATACGGTCAATTACTCCACTGTCGCTTATTACCCAGAAATGGTGTCCTACTCCGTCATCTGCAGTGAAATCATAAACCGGGTCTTCTTTTTTTACAACATCCTCTACAATGCGGTCAATTTCATCAACAGCCCTGTATGTGAAAAATACAGGTTCCATATTAGCATTTGTAACCCGGACATGCTTCATTCTGTCCTCTTCCTTCTCCTTACGTGTCAGCTCATGTTTCTTTATAACCCCGTTCAAATAATCTTCAACACCGGCACATCCTACTATTCCATACTGTGTTTTACCGTTCATAGTCTGTGCATAGATGTACAACTGCTCTTCATCGTCCTGTACAAGCCATTCTTTTTCACGGAATTTTCTGAAGTTTTCCTCAGCCTTTTCATAAACAGCAGGGTCGTGTTCATCTGTTCCTGCAGGACAGTCAATTTCAGGTTTAATTATATGCAGTAGTGAATATGGATTGTCTTTTGCTTCTTCCTTTGCTTCCTCCGAATTCAGGACATCATAAGGACGTGAAGCAACATCCTTTGCCAGTTGCACCGGTGGTCGAATACCCCTGAAAGGTTTAAGTATTGCCATTTCTCCAATTTTAAAAAATTACACAAAAAGATGCAGGTGCCCCCAAATTGGTTCACCTGCAATTTTTAATCAAATTATTTATTAACCTGAAAAGTAGCATCACCGTTGTTGATAAAACCCACTATCTGGTTCGCTGCTGCAATACCGGCATTTATGTTTGCTTCTGCGGTTTGCGCACCCATTTTTTTGGGTGTGAAGAAATACCTTCCGGCATATTTCTCGGTCATATCCGGTTTGCATTCCGGTTCAATATCGGACAGATACCTGAAATCGTTTCTCTTTTCCATAGCCATCATCAGGCCCTCTTCGTCAATAACCTCTTTTCTTGCTGTATTGACAAGGGTTCCCCCTTCGGGCATTGATGATAAAAGATTATAACCCACGAGCTTAAGATTTTCCTCTCTTGCCGGGATATTAAGGGATATATACTGGCATGTTTCGTAAAGCTCTTTTATAGATCCCAGGGGTATTAAACCGTCCTTTATTATCTCATCGTCACTTTTACGGGGATGGAATGTGAAAACTTCCATGTCGAAACCTTTTGCAATCCTTGTTACATGTTTTCCAACATTCCCGTATCCGTGTATTCCAAGCTTCTTACCGAAGAGCTCAGTTCCGGATGAACCGTTAAACATATTGCGTGCCGAATAAACCATCATTCCCATTGCCAGCTCAGCTACGGCATTTGAGTTCTGACCCGGGGTGTTCATCACTACAATCCCGTTGTCGGTTGCTGCTTTCAGGTCAACATTGTCATAGCCTGCTCCTGCTCTTACAACTATTTTCAGGTCAGTTCCAGCTTCCAGAACATCCCTGTCAACTTTATCGCTTCTGATAATTAGTGCCTGCGCTCCTGCAACAGCCCTAATAAGATCAGACTTGTCAGGATATTTTTCGAGCAAAACAAGTTCAAAGCTGGCTTTATCGCAAATTTCCCTTATCTTTTCAACTGCCAGCGGGGCAAAGGGTTTTTGTGTAGCTACAAGTATTTTTGACATATCCAGTTTCATTTTAATTATTTAACATACATTCCTCAAACTCATTCATAGTGGCGATAAGAGCCTTGACACTTTCAAGTGGCAGGGCATTATAAATGGAAGCCCTGAATCCACCGACCGAACGGTGTCCCTTGATGCCCACCATTCCGTTTGATTGGGCATATTTCAGGAATTCATCGCTCAAATCTTCATACTCTTTTTTCATGACAAAACAGACGTTCATCATTGAGCGTGATTTCTCTTCAGCAGTTCCTGTGAATATTTTGCTGTCATCAATAGCATTATAAAGCAATGTGGCCTTTTCACGGTTCTTCTCTTCCATCTTTTTCACACCGCCAAGCTTCTTCAGCCACTTCAGTGTTTCTTTCACTGTAAAAATTGGCAGACAGGGCGGTGTATTGAACATTGACCCGTTGTCTATGTGTGTCTTGTAATTAAGCATAGTCGGGATCATGCGGTCAACTTTACCCAGTATATCCTCCTTTACCACAACAAATGTAACACCGGCCGGACCGAGGTTCTTCTGAGCCCCGCCGTAAATAATACCGTACTTCGACACGTTTACCGGACGGCTGAATATGTCGGATGACATGTCAGCTACCAGTGGAACGGGACTGTCATAATCTTCATGTATCTGTGTGCCGAAAATCGTGTTGTTGGTTGTAATGTGAAAATAATCTGCATCTTCAGGGATTTTGAAGCCTTCCGGAATATAATTGTAATTTTTATCTCCTGAACTGGCTACAACTTCCACCTCACCAAAGTTCTTTGCTTCTTTTGCGGCCTTTTTTGCCCATGAACCGGTTTCAAGGTAAGCAGCCTTTTTACCAAGAAGGTTAAAGGGCACCATGCAAAACTGAAGACTGGCTCCTCCTCCAAGGAAAAGAACCTGATAACCATTGGGGATATCCAGCAGCTCTTTGAACAGATCCACCGCTTCATCCATTATTGCCTGGAAATCCTTGCTGCGGTGAGAAATTTCCATAACCGACAATCCAATCCCGTTGAGATCGGAAACAGCCTTTGAGGTGTTTTCTATCACCTCCCCCGGCAAAATTGAGGGTCCTGCACTGAAATTGTGTTTTTTCATATAGGTTGGTTTTAATTGTTAATTAATTATTGACTATTATGATATAGTTAAAACTCAGGTTTCTTCACTAAAATGTTCATTAACATTCGAATATATGTCAAAAATCTGACTATTTACAAGTACCGGGATAACAGAAGTTGAGTCGGGTGTGCAAGTGTATTCAAAAATATTGTCAAGTCCTTTTTCCCTGAGCCTGTGTCTCTGTTCAGCATTGTCGAGGTATGCCGGCAGGTCATTCTTTGCAAGTTCCCATAGCTCGGTTACGGCAAATAAAGAGTCACAACTACTGAAAAAATTTCCCGACCGCATCAGGTTGCTGCAAAGAGCCCCTGCAAATACAGCATCCTCCAGGCAAAACCTCCCTTTCCTGCCGGAACACAAAACTGTTACAGGTAAATTCAACTCTGTCAGCCACTCGCTTAGAGCAGAGATGTTTAAAAAAGAGCCTATCACAACCTTTGTTGCTTTCTTTGCCATATTAATGGCCTGAGTACCGTTTGTTGTGCTGTATGCAATTGTTTTCCCCTCTACGTTTTCACGGATAAAATTAAAAGGCGAATTACCAAAATCGGCAAAACCGGGTTTTACACCTTCCCTTTCTGCGGCAACCAGGAAGCCTTTATCCCTGTATTGCTTTGCTTCTTCCAGTGTTGATAAGGGGATCAAGCTCTCTGCCCCGTTTTTAAAGGCAGTACATATAGCAGTAGAAGCCCTTAAAATATCAGCTACCACGACAACAGTCCCGCTGCAATCATAATTTTCAAAAAGTCTTGTGCAAAGACAAACTTCTATTTCTTTTTTCTTTTTCACTACAAATAACAATTCAGATAAAAAAAAGTTATCACACCCTTAACAATTAATTATCAGGGCATAAATCAAAAAACTGTTCCGGAAAGACCTATTCTTTGTAAATAGGCATTTTAACGACTTTTGCCCTGAGGGACCTGTTCCTGATTTTTATATAAATTTCACTTTCAGGTTTTGTATAGCCGGATCTCAAATATCCCAAACCAATCCCCCTCTTCATCATCGGCGACATAGTGCCGGATGTAACATGGCCTATTACCTCTCCTCTGTCATTGGTTATTTCATAACCTTTGCGGGGAACACCTCTTTCTTCCATGACAAAGCCAGTAAGCTTACGGGACACACCTTCCGTTTTCTGTTTCTGCAACAATTCCCTGTCTATAAAGTTCTTGTTGTCAACGAACTTGGTTATCCATCCAAGGCGTGCTTCAATAGGTGAGGTTGTATCATCAATATCGTTACCATAAAGGCAAAGTCCTTTTTCAAGACGAAGGGTGTCTCTTGCTGCCAGACCCGCCGGTTTAATTCCAAATTCCCTGCCTGCTTCAAAAACTGCTTTCCAGAGTACAGGAGCATCCTCGTTGGCTACGTAAACTTCAAAACCACCCGAACCGGTATAACCGGTTACCGAAAAAATCGCCCCTTCAATACCGGCAACACTCATCTTCTTAAAAGTATAATAATCCATCTCTTCAACAGGCTCATCTGTCAACTTATTCATAGTGTCAACGGCAAGCGGCCCCTGTATAGCAAGAAGTGAGATTTCATCTGAAGCATTGTAAAGCTCCCTGTCAGATTCCATTCCCATTTCTCTGGCATGTTGCAATATCCAGTTCCAGTCTTTTTCAATGTTTGATGCATTTACAACAAGCATATATGTCTCTGCATCAAACCTGTAAACAAGCAAATCGTCAACTATGCCGCCCTTTCCGTTTGGCATACATGAATACTGAACTTTACCGTCATAAAGTGCAGAAACATCATTAGTGGTAATTTTCTGGAGAAGGTCGATTGCTTTGGGGCCTTTCACCCAAAACTCACCCATATGGGAAACATCAAAAACCCCTACTCCTTCTCTTACCGTTATATGTTCGTCGGTTATTCCACTATATTCAATAGGCATATTGTAACCTGCAAAAGCCTGCATCTTTGCGCCCAGCTCAATATGGTATCTGGTTAAGGCTGTGTTTTTATATTTTTCCATTTACATTTAATAGTTAAGTGTTAGTTGTTGTTTTTACTTGAACAACAAAAGTAATTATTTTTGAAAAGGAAAAAAGTGACAAAGATCAACAGGTAATTATGCCTTATAACAGGAATTTCAGCTTCAAACAAAAAAACCGGAAGTAAAGACCAATATTATCACAAAATATCTTAATTTTGATTAAAATGTGCAATGCACGAAGCTGACGTGCATCAGAACCTTTTATCTGATGAACAATAAATACGAGCACGTAGATTTGACATACCTTGAGGATATGTCCAACGGAAACACCAGGGTTATGGTGGAGATGATAGAAATCTTCAACAGTCAGGTCCCGGAGCTCATATCAAAAATGAAAGAATACCTGCAGGAAGAAAAATTGGATGCCCTTTCAAGGCTTGCCCATAAGGCAAAGGCATCTGCTTTTATTATGGGTATGAGAGAAGTGGCCGAAGACCTGAAATTACTCGAAATTTCAGCCAAAACTGATAAAAAAGTTGAAAAAAAATACCACATTATTGTAGCCGATATTGAAAAACGTTTCGGATTTGCTATGGAAGAACTGAAAAATATTGCAACAAAACTCTAAATTTTTTAACCATGCTAAAAAGTGAACATAAAAACGGGGTTTTGGTTTATTCATTCGATAATTCTGACAAGTTCAATGCGCCTGTGGCAGAATCTGTTAAGAGCGAGATAGCTTCAAAGTTCCTTAAACCGGATGCAAAAGTTGTCTTTAACCTAAAGGGAATAAATTATATAGACAGTTCCGGTTTCGGTACACTGCTAACACTTCTCAAAAGGGCCAAAACCAATTACGGCTGTTTTCGTATCTGTAATGTTTCAGATCAGGTTATGGAGCTGTTCCGGTTACTTCAGCTTCACAATATTTTTGAAATATTCGGAACAGAAGAGGAGTGTATAAATAGTTTTTCATAAAACATCACCTAAGTCATGTAAATTTAAATTTAGTATTCGTTTTAAAAGGTCTAAAAAATATCTATTTTCGCATTAAATTACTAATTTTAAAATATTAAATTATGATTAAGAATTTTTTCATTTTGTTTTTATCACTGCTCATTATTACTGGCTGCGGTTCACCAGGACAACCGGAAGAAGCCGAAGATACCGAAAGAACCGAACTTACTCCGGGTGAAAGGGGATTTCTTAACAATCTTGCCAGTCTCTGCGGGCAGTCATTCCGGGGAGAACAGATATTCCTTGCAGAAGGGCGAGATAGCTGGGAGGATGAGGAACTCATTATGCATGTTACCGTTTGTGAGGAAGACAGGGTTCACATTCCTTTTCATGTAAGCGAGGATGAGTCGCGAACATGGATGTTCCTGGTAGAAGACGGCAGACTGAGGCTGCGCCATGACCACCGCTACCCTGACGGGACTCCGCATGACGTTCATCTTTACGGGGGCTACTCTGACGGAGAAGGCACAGAGTACAGACAACATTTCCCTGTAGACGAATTTTCAAAAAGAGAAGTCCTCGACGAAGAGAGGGGCAGGGAATGGCAGGTAGTACTGGATGAGGATATGACAACTTATTCCTACAGGCTTCTTTATTACGGGGAAATTGTGCTCCAGGCTGATTTCGACCTTACCAACCCTCTTTAATTTTTTCAGAAACAGTCAGGCCGGAAACCTAAAACGGTCAGTCCGGAAACTAACAGGCCTTTTATAAAACTGGAATCTTACAGGGTAAGCCGGTATATTGCCGGCTTATTTTTTTATTGCAACTTTTCCGGAATAAAATTTCCTGCAGCCGGCAGAATGCAAAATTATCCGGTGGGATTTCTAGCAGGATTACAATTTAGCTCTGCCGTATCGTTAAATCAAATGCGATCAGAAAGGATACCCTATACCGAGATTGAAAATAATGTTATTACGCCTCCACTCCCGGTCAAAAGGCCTGAAAGGTCCGGGAAAACCACTCGAATAAGGCAGCATAACCGGAAAAGCGAAATCAAACCTCAGCAGGAAAAAAGATGCATCCACCCGGATCCCTGTTCCTGCACCAACTGCAATCTGTTCATAAAAGTTTTGGTATCTGAAAATGCCTCCGGGTGTGTGTTCTTCTTCCCTTAGTTTCCATATGTTACCTGCATCCAGGAAAATTGCGCCCCTGAATATGCCGGTCAGGCGAAAACGGTATTCAACATTTGCTTCAAGCTTTATCTCTCCAGTCCGGTATATCTCCTGACCAGGCTCCGCATCATCAACAGGTTGATATGCACCCGGACCGATCGTCCTTGGATGGAAGGCCCTTAAGCTGTTGGATCCACCTGTTGAAAAAGTTTTCACATAGGGAAGATGAGTTGAATTACCATACGGAAATCCTCCACCCGCAAAAAATCTGGTTGCAATCCTTCTCTCTTCGGATAATCTCAGGTAATACCGCAGGTCAATTTCAGCTCTGGAATACTGTGAAAAACCCTGCCCGAAAATAGTGTAATAACCATTGCTTTCCGGTTCATCACCTCCCAGGTATTTCATTGCAGCATAAGTGGTATTACCTGAAAAATCAAGGTTAACTGCAAAAAACAGATTGTGCTGACTGCCACTTTCAAGCTGTGTATTATAAACATAACTGTACCGGGAACCTATTATAAACTGTTCGAAAAGTCCCCTTCTGAGTAAATCACTTTCCAGAAAGACATTCTCAAAATCTCCGGAAATACGCCCAACTGCATACACATTAAAAACAAGTGGGGAAAAAAGGTGTTGCCTGGCATTCCCCCGGTTCCAACTATAGGAGTAACGGAACCTGCCTGAAGAGAGGTCAAATACATCTGTGCGAGTCATATACTCAAAACCGAGAGTAATGGAAGTCCGGGGTCTGTTTATATTTTCCCTGTTATACAATCTGGAAGGAAGCAATAAGTCGGGCGAAGAGAGCTCGGTTTCAAGACCTGCATTCCATGCTGATGCGGGATTAGCCTGCCTGCTGATCAATGACTCATATGCAAGGTTAAACCCGAACCGGAAATTTTCGGCACCACCTGCGAGGTTGCGATTGGTGAACCCGGCAGATATGCCGGGACCGGCAAAATTGTTTGATTTAGAAACACCTTTCAATTCTGCACTCAACGATTTCCTGTCGGCCGGGGTGAGCAAAACACTGACATCAAGAAAATCTTCTCCCTCCTTAGAAGTTTCGGTGAAGCGGATGTTTACAAATTTGAAAACACCGAGGTTGAATAAACGGTTAAGCGTATTTCTGTGATTCTGCTGACTGTACAGAGAATCTTTGCGGAAAAGTACGGATTTCCTAATTGTTTCAGGATTGACAGATCCTAGAGCATCAAAGAGAAACAGGCTTTCTCCGGCATCAATTGTATCGGTGCGGCCTATGGTTGACTCATGACCGGTTAGATAATCGGCATAAACGAAAACATTTCCTATTGTATACGATTTCCGGGCTCGTTCAGGTATGTCATCCTTCAGATTGGTGCTGATATCTACTACCCTGTCCCCGGCAGTCGAATCAGCCCGGAAAATTATGTAATCGGGATGAAAATAGAAATAACCCTTGTCCTTGAGAAGCCTGTCAATTCTCTGCCTCTCTCTCTTCAGTGTTTCCAGGCTGTAACGGCTGCCGGTTTCCACCAGTGTTTCTTCAAGTGAAGAATTGATATGGTATCCTACAGGGCAGGGATCGCTTATTTCATGCAATTCCCCGAAAACATAGGGTGCTCTGAGATTAACATTATAATGAACCGATGTTCTTTTTGGTTTTGTTTCAATCGACCAGGAAAGACGGGAATCGAAAAACCCCATATTATGGAGCCTGTTTTCCATAAGTCTTACATTACGTGTAACTGAAACATCTTCAAAGAGCACCGGAGGGCGACCTATACGGTTGCGCATAATGTGTCTGACACCTTTGCCTGTTGGTTCACCGGCTATATTATAAAGCCACAGCCTTGGCCTCCAGATAAGCACCTTTTGGTTTGGCTGCGGTCTTAATACCTTCTCAAGCTCTCTTTTTACCTCTCTTTCAACCGTTCTTTTTTCAGCGGTTTCTACATCAATACTGCTTCCTGTATAAAGAGAGGTGCCATTTTCCAGGTATCTGAGATTTGAGCAGCCTGCAACCAACAGTAAAAAAAGAGCTCCTGCAAAGGAAAAACTTATGTGGTCATAAAGTTTCACTTATCTTCAATAATAATATTATCAGGTTTCCCCATTATTTTAATCAGTTCAATACTCATCAGGTTTTTCATCCATAACAGGAACAGGCTCTTCCTCCCTCCTGCCGAAAAGCTCCCTCAACCTGTTGTAGCTTCTTGTAAACATCAGCGATACCCCCGTTTCTATAATTTCACCTTCAAAAACATCATAGAACTGTTCTTTTCTGAATCCTTTTATTATCAAACTGCCGTCCGGGTTTAGCAAATATTCCACCTGAAAATCCCCTGCAATATCTTCAGCGCCAGTTTCCCTTCTCCTTTCATCCTCCAGCTCAATATTTCCCCCTGCTGTAATTCTGAGCCGCTCATCAAAAAAGTTCCTTGAAACTTCCACAGACAGGTCTGTCCTTCCCCCTATTCCTACTCCTGTATAATCTTCATAGGATTCAACTTCAAAATTAATGTTGACTCCGCGTATATAGCGCTCCGACATTCTGTTAAGCTGTTGTGAGAGCATGCGGCTGACACTGGCACGTGCCGCAGTTGACAGTCCTGTACCGTTTTCAATTGTTGCAAGGGGGTTTTCCTGAATAAAACTTCCCATTACAAGAAGTGCAAACACCTGTTTGTTAAGTTCCGATTCGTTTCTGTTAAGTTCATCAAGCCGGTTTTGCAGTCTTCCTCCAATTGCCCTCTGGTGTTCACGTGGGAGTGAAATCCCGAAATCTATTTCAGGATTCATAAGATCTCCTTTCATATTGAGAATAACCTGAAAAGGATAGAGGCGGCTAAGATCCGGATCCTTTTGACCGGAACCGTCCGCCGGCAGTGTCATAAGCTCACGTGCAGATGTCCGCACATTATATAAAGCTGTTATATTGATATCTGCATCCATAGGGTCTCCCGACCACACCAGGCTGCTCCCGCTCTGTATATTGAAGTGTCTCCTTATAACATCGTAAAAAGTTATCTGGTAACTGCCTTCTGCTATTTCGTACCTTCCTGAAAGGAAAATGTTCCCGCCTGGATCCGTTCCATAACTTATAGTGCCTCCACCTCTGATATCAAGGTAATCTCCCGCTATCTCATCTACTATTACCCTAAGGTTTGTTTGGGGATCAACTTCAAGGTTTATGGCAAGATCGAGATTGGGGTATGAACGTGCAATACGCTCAGGAATCTCCTTATCTGCAAGTGCTTCCTCAAACCCGGGAGTGTCTGCGCCAATAAACTC
This sequence comes from Bacteroidales bacterium, assembly GCA_007125955.1. Taxonomy (GTDB): domain Bacteria; phylum Bacteroidota; class Bacteroidia; order Bacteroidales; family PUMT01; genus PUMT01. The sequence continues at coordinate 48,372 of SLCF01000027.1, forward strand.
CACAACTCCTTCATCCCCGACTTCCTGCGGAATAGTCTGAGGCAGCAGGATCGTTAAGTGTGAACCTTCATTTAACCTCAGTCTCCCGTCTGCACCAAGCCTGTTCAGGTCGCCTTTAAGGTTTATATCACTGTCAATAATAGCCCTTCCATGAAAAAGTCCGTTACTTCCCTGCGGCAAATCCATTGCAATAAAATTCCCTGAAGTGAACCTCAGGTCAAATTTTATATCATCCAGTCCGCCAATCCCCAAATTCCCGTTTATAAATGCCGTATTCCCGGCACGGTCTGCTATTCTGAAATTGGCGAAGTTCAGATTGTCACGGCGAAATGTAAGGGTCTCGTCAGAAAGTGTGAACCTCGTATTAAGAGCTTCAGGAGTAACAGCAACTTTGTAAAAACCGACTTTGCCTGTAATCTCCGGATTATTCAGGCTGCCTCCAACTTTAACATCGGCACTAAGCGTGCCTTCCGGATCTTTAAACCCGGCCGGCATCAGTGATGAGAAATATGCAATATTCAGATCAGACATGCTGATATCAAGTCCGATATCCTGACTTTCTGAAGTGTTGAAAAACCCTGCTAAATTCACATGGGCTCCATGGCGCGAGGATAAACTGAAAGTGCCCGCCAGGATCTCTTTTTCACGGTTATGCAGGTGAAGAGTCACATCCCCCAGTGTATCTTGCATATATGACAACTGTTCCAGTTCAAGGTGTGTGTTGAATGACAGATTTCCAAAAACACTGTCAACCAACAGGGATCCGTTTAACCGGCCTCGGGCAAAAATTTCATCGTTGCGCGTGAAAAAAGGATCCAGCTGTAAATCCAGGAACTGGGCTTTAATTGGAGAAATATGCATTGAAGGTTGTTCACTTTCAATAATTATATCGCCAAACGACGATTCAAGACGGAAATTATGAATTGCAAGCATCTCCTTTCCCAGGCGAATAAAGTGATTTTCTTCTGTGAGCCATTTTTCTCCTGCAATTGTCAGCTCTTTGCCGGTTGTCAGCTCAAAACCGTTATCAAAAGAAGATATGGTTCCGGGAAAGCTCAGCCAGGGCCGGTGTTCCCTGTCATCAAACTGAATGTTAAAAGCAAAAATATCATTTTCGATATGACCTGTTGAAGAAAAATTTCTTATCGCAAAATCTTCCGTTTCAAACAGTGGGAGAAGTAAGGAAAAGCTGAGTTTGTCCGGTTCCGTGTCAATAAAAAATGAGAAGTCACGAAATTCCATCCCGTTGTAATCCAGCATAGGCATGGCAGATTTTAGCGTAAGAATGCCTGTTTCACTGTCATAACCCCCGTCTATTGAAAAGGGTTCAAAACTTACAAGAGAAGGAAGGATAAGACCGGTATACCATATGGAAGGAAAGATGTTTATGTTGAAATCAAAAAATCTGCGCTCATCCGGTAAAATTCCGATTTCAGAAATATGAAAATCCAGGTATTCATTCATGTGAGTCAACACTACATGGGGAATGTGAAGAGGACTGAAATTCCCGCTAAAGGAAGCCTCAAGCAGGTCGGAACCTATATCCAGCCTGTAAAGTTCTCCTTCCGAAGATGATGTTACCATCAGAGTGTCAAGATTATATCTGATATCTCCGTGATCGATCCCGGTACCGGAAAGAGACAACCATCCTTCAATAAAATCATCGCCTGCCAGCCTAACATCGGTTATTATGCCGGTGCTCAAAACCAAAGGGTCATCTGACAAATTGAGGGCATTCAGATCTGCATGAAACAAATCCATGTGTCCTTTAAGCGAGTGATAATCCTTTTTGAAAAAGAGTTCTGAGAAGGATGAAAAATCAAGGTTCCCATCTTTATAAACCAGCCCTGTTCTCAGCACTCCCTCCTCCAGAGTGCCGTCAATTTCAAGTCCCCTGTAATTGTAATCCCTGTAAACAAACTCTTCAGCCCTTACTGAGAATTCAGCATTCGTTATATCGGGATTGAAACCTGTACCTTCAATTCTCACCGAAGCCGAAATGCCCTCCGGAATATCATCAATTCCTGTTATCTGCCCGGGATTGAAACCGGTCATATTAAGCATAACATTGTATCCAGGGTATTTACCTAACAATGAATCGACGGTTATGTCTGCATCCAGAACACCAAGGGAAGAGACAATATATGCCGATGAACGGAAGTTTTCTGTGTTTCCGGAAAATGCAAGCTGCGCATCCACATAATCCGGAAAACCGGGCTGATCTGTCAATCCTGTATGCGGGAAAAAAGCTAAAACAGTCCGGGTATCTGCCCAAAACTCTATTCGCGGCATTTCCACTTCAGTTATTTTTTCCCCGTACAGTCCCGATACCGAAAAGGGTTCCGATTGCAGGTTCAGCATACCCGGAATATCTGCATTAAGATCTTCAACAATAAAAGACCCTGGAGTTCCTTTTGCAAAAACATCAAAAGTGATTTCGCCTGAATCCGTATTCTTCAGATACCGGGGGACTTCAGGGATGAAAAAGGCAATGTCACTACCTGTCAGCGTACTTTTAACCATCAAACTGAAAGGGACGTCATCCATGCCGGACAGGTTAAAGTCCCCGAAATCAAGTCCTGTACGCACCGAAGCTTCGATCTTGCTGTCAGGTGTTTTTACCATCAGCCCTTCCACATGAATGCTCCTGCCCAGAAACAAGCCGGCTGAAAGATCTTCCAGCTGAAATACGCCGTTTGTTTTAAAACTAAGATTATCCAGTTGAAGCCCCACTGTGTCGGGAGTCGCCATTAGTCCGTTAATTCTGAACCCAATATCGGAAAAGCTGAAATTCCCCGGATCGAAAAATTCCCCGGCCGGTTGCCTGTCACCTCCGGAAACTGTAATAGCTGTATTGCTGACATCAATTATACCGGTGGATAAAGACCAGTTGAACATTTTACCCCACTGAAAATCAGACATTCCATTCTGCGCCGCAGTTTTTTGCAATACCGGTAGGGGATATCCGTCGGTGCGGATTTCTGCAATCCCTTCGGCAATGTTTTCCGGAACCGGTAGCCGGTTGTTTGAGCTCTCATTTGTATCCATGCTGAAAACTGCACCCGACAAGGTGGTATTCCCTATGTGATAGCGGTTCTCTTCAGGTTTTAAAACCTCTATGTTAGTGTTGAAATGGTGCAGTCCAACATACATATCAATACCGCTTTTATAATCGGAATAGTTAACTTCCGCAATGTTAACAAGGAAAACATCCGGTTCAATTGCCCACGGCTTTGTTTCATTTCCGGAATGTTCCGGGTCTATTACCCCTTCATCCAAATCAGCAGCAAAAGCTCTTAAGATGAATTCATAGTTGAACTCTTCATCCGGATAGCTTCTGGTTATGTTGGCTTTTAAATCTTCAATTGAAAACCTCCTTACCTCAACCCTTTTCCGGAGGAGTGCTATCATGTTAACATCTGCCCTGATCTTTCCTGAATAGAGCAGCGTGTCGCCTTCTGCATCTTCAATGAATATCTCCCTTATTTCCAAAGATAAGGGAAAGTGCACCATTACACGTTCCAGGTTTATATTTATTCCAAAATTACTCTGAACGGCATCTTCAGCCTGCCTGGCAACAAATATCTGTACTGCCGGCAACCTGAGTAAAAAGATCAGGGCAATAACCAGAATGGTCAAACCGGCTGAAATGCCCACTAAAAGCTTAAGGGCAAAACGAAAATATTTTTTCAACAAATTCAATATATACCGGAATTATTGGCTTTAAATTACTAAAATGTTTGACAAATCCACACTATTGTAGAGGAATAATTTTTTTCTGTTTTGAATTTTCTTAGAATTTTTTCGATTGTAGCCCGCCCGGATATGACCTCACCCAAACACGGACTCTTTTGTTAAACCAGGTAGCAGAAATATTTTCCGGTCACATCTTTTTTTTTGAAAAAAACAAAGATGCTGTATCAAAAGTTTAACGGATAAAAAAATCCATCTCTGAAAAGATGGATTTTTTTTTAAATGTAATTTAAACCGCACTAACGGTGACGGCATTCATTAACGATTAATAGGGAGGTTCTTCCTGCATTTCCTGCATAAGTTGATCAATACGTTGCTGCAGTTGCCTGTCCTGCTGATAAGCCATAATAATCATTTCATATTCTTCCACTGTCATGTCATTTTCCTCAATAACCCCGTTAATCTTAATCTGGTAATTCATCTGGACTTGCTGTACTTCCTCTATTGCTTTCTCAAAAGCTTCTACCTCTTCTTCTGAGGCTGTTAGTTCAACCTCGGGGTTCTCAAGTTGAGCAAGTATCTCGTTAAACTGCTCCACGGTAAGTCCGCGATCTTCAATTTCCCCGATCATTTTTTCTTCACTTTCATTCTGCAGGGGCATTACTTCAATAACTGTCTCAACAAACTGCTCCAGCTCATCGTCTGAATAGTCTGTTTTAAGTTGCTGTTGATGTTGCATTTGCTGTGCGTTCAATGCTACCGTACCAATAAAGAAAAAAAACGATATTAGTGATAACAATGCAAATGTTTTCTTAGGTAGATCATCAGTTTTTTTTGTAAGCATAATTATAACATTTTTTTTGGTTACTCTTTTTTAACGATCTTAAAAATTCAATATTGCCGCAATAATCCTTATTTTTATATTTGTAATAATTCTGGAAGGGCTAAAATCCGCAGCCACTATACTAATTACAATTATGAACAACCTGGACGGGAAAGAAAAATTTGCACTTATAACTGGTGCCAGCATGGGACTTGGACGTGAGCTGGCTTTTGAGCTTGCAAAGAGAAAGATCAACCTTGTTCTGGTGTCGCTTGGTAACGAGGGTCTGGATGATTTATGCAAAAAACTCAAAGAGTATGGGATTAAGGTGCATTTTTTTGAGACGGATCTCACCAGGAGGGTTGAACTCTTAGAACTGACAAGCCGGATAAAGGGAAGCTACAACTTAAATATATTGATAAACAATGCAGGAGTTGGTGGAAGCAAAGAGTTTGAAAAAACCGATATCACATATATAGACAGTATAATTGATCTGAACATCAGGGCGCTTGTGCTGACTACCCGCGAGCTCTTGCCGGTACTGAAAAAGAATAAACCTTCATATATACTGAATGTTTCCAGTATGGCATCTTTCAGTCCCATAGGCTTCAAAACAATATATCCGGCATCAAAGGTGTTCATAGACTATTTCACAAGGGGACTGGCAGAAGAGCTTAAAGGGACGGGGATTTCCGCAAGTGTGGTTCATCCCGGCCCAATGAAAACCAATATGCATGTTATCAAAAGAATCAATAAACACGGATTTCTGGGAAGGATGGGGGTTATGTCACCTGAAAAAGTGGCTGAAATTGCGGTAAATAAAATGTTCAGAAGAAGGTCTTCTATTCTTGCGGGCACTGTAAACCGTTTAAACTTCCTGTTAATAAAGATTCTTCCCTCATGTATCACACTGCCCCTCCTTACGAAGGCAGTGAAAAAAGAGATTCAAAAGGATAGTGAATAGGAATGTTTGAAGAAAAGAACAGGACAAGGATTCTGGTAACAGGAGCCAACAGCCTTTTGGGGACAAATGTAATATTGGAGCTTCTCGGAAGGGGCTACCTGGTAAGGGGTTTCCTGAGGGACAGAAAAAAATTCAAGCCCCGGGGGTTGAATATTGAGCTTATTGAAGGGGATATAACAAACAAAAAAGAACTGACCGGCGCACTTGAAGGATGCGAAGCTGCTATACACACAGCTGCTGTAACTTCACCCGGACTTTCGCCTGAAATTTACAAAAGAGTCAATGTTAACGGGACTTTAAATTTTACGGAAAGTGCAAAAATTTGCGGCTTAAAGAGAATAGTTTTTGTAAGTACCGCAAATACTATCGGTTACGGAAATGCAGATCACCCCGGTGATGAAACAGCCCCTCCAAAGAAACCTTTTACCGGACTCCCCTATGCAGACAGTAAAATCAGGGCTGAAAAAATTGTACTTTCAGCAGCAGCAGAAGCAAGCCCCGAAGCAGTAATTGTCAACCCCACTTTTATGATCGGTGCATGGGACTCAAAACCGGGTTCGGGTCAGATCATTACCTTGGCGTGGGGCAAAAAAATTATTTTCGTGCCGCCCGGAGGAAAAAACTTCATTCCCGTAGCAGATGCATCAGCAGGTGTATGCAATGCATTAGAGAAGGGGGAGAACGGACAACGCTACCTTCTTGCCGGGGTCAATATGAAGTATATTGAATTTTTCAGGCTTCTACGCAAAGTCAGCAATTCCCGCAGCCGGCTGGTAAAGTTGCCCGCTCCTTTCATGCTGGCTGCAGGGTTTTTTGGTTCACTCTTTTATTCAGCCGGCATAAGGACTCGTGTAACTCTTACCACAATGAAAATTTTGTGTACTTATAATTACTATGCTTCCGGCAAGGCGGTCGACAAACTCGATCTTCCCCTTTCACCGCTTGAAAATGCAATCAGGGAAGCTGTTGAATGGTTCAATAAGGAAGGAATGCTGAAATAACTCCCGGAAAGTCCCGTTGATCAGTTCCTGAAAACCAGCCGGTCATCCTCAACATCAATCATTACCTTTTTCCCTTTGTCAACTTCCCCTTCAAGAATCTGTTTGGACAACTCGTTCAGAATATACTTCTGCATAACACGTTTTACAGGCCGGGCACCATATTGCGGATCGAAGCTCATCAGAGAAAGCTTTTCAAGTGCATCAGATGACAACTCTATTTCCATCTGGTTTTTGAGGAGCATATTCTGCAGCTGTTTGAACTGAAGCAATACGATCTGTTTAATATCTTCATCCGTAAGCGGGGTGAACATAATAATATCATCAATGCGGTTCAGGAATTCGGGTCTGATCGTTTTTTTCAGAAGCTCGAAAACCTCTTTCCTTGATTTTTCAAACATCTCATCCTTTTCAAGGCCGTCAATCTTCATATAGTTGTCCCTTATAATATGCGACCCCACATTTGAAGTCATTATAATTATAGTATTCCTGAAATTGGCAACACGGCCCTTGTTGTCGGTTAACCTTCCGTCATCCAGTACCTGAAGCAGTATATTGAAAACGTCGGGGTGCGCTTTCTCTATTTCATCCAGCAGAATTACGGAATAGGGTTTTCTCCTGACAGCTTCAGTGAGCTGTCCGCCCTCTTCGTATCCGACATATCCCGGAGGGGCGCCTATCAATCGTGACACCGAATGGCGCTCCTGGTATTCAGACATATCTATGCGGGTCATCATATTCTCGTCGTCAAAGAGAAATTCCGCAAGCGCCCTTGCCAGCTCAGTTTTTCCCACACCGGTTGTGCCGAGGAATATGAACGAGCCTATGGGTCTTTTCGCATCCTGCAAACCCGCCCTGCTGCGCCTTACGGCATCAGAGACAGCTGTGATAGCTTCATCCTGCCCGACCACTCTTTCATGCAATTCATCCTCCAGGGCAAGAAGCTTTTCTTTTTCACTTTGCATCATTCGGCTTACAGGTATGCCCGTCCACCGCGAAACAATTTCTGCAATATCCTCCGCTTCGACCTCTTCCTTAATGAGAGGTTCATCGGACTGCATCTTCTGAAGTTCTTTCTGCAATTCTTCTATATTCTCTTCCGCCTCCTTGATCCTTCCATACCTTATTTCCGCGACCTTACCGTAATCTCCCTCCCGCTCCGCCTGCAAAGCTTCAAACTTGAGGTTTTCAATTGTTTCCTTGTTCTTCTGAATATTTTCTATCAATTCTCGTTCATTTTGCCACTTTGCCCTGAGATTGTTCCTCACTTCATTGAGTCGAGAAATCTCTCCGGCAAGCTCATTCTCTTTTTTGGAATTACCCTCCCTTTTTATTGCCTCACGTTCTATTTCCAGCTGTTTGATCTTTCTTTCAATCTCATCAATATTTTCAGGAACCGAATTCATTTCAAGGCGGAGTTTTGATGCCGACTCATCTATCAGGTCAATAGCCTTGTCGGGTAAAAACCTGTCGGTTATATACCTGTGCGAAAGTTCAACGGCAGAAATAATAGCATCATCTTTTATCCTTACCCTGTGGTGGGTTTCATACTTTTCCTTCAGTCCCCTGAGTATGGATATGGCACTCGGGAGATCCGGCTCGTCAACCATAACTATCTGGAACCTTCTTTCCAGTGCCTTATCCTTTTCAAAATATTTCTGGTACTCATTGAGTGTGGTTGCCCCTATAGCACGCAACTCGCCGCGGGCAAGGGCCGGTTTCAAAATGTTTGCCGCATCCATTGCCCCTTCGCTCTTTCCCGCACCCACCAGCGTATGTATCTCGTCAATAAAAAGAACTATCTCACCGTTGGATGAAACAACCTCTTTAACAACGGATTTAAGTCTCTCCTCAAACTCCCCCTTGTATTTTGCCCCGGCAATAAGGGCTCCCATATCAAGTGAGAAAAACCTTTTGGTTTTGAGGTTCTCGGGAATATCACCGCTTACTATCCTCTGTGCCAGTCCTTCCGCAATTGCCGTTTTGCCGACGCCTGCATCACCTATCAGTATGGGATTGTTTTTTGTTCTCCTGGAAAGTATCTGCAAAATCCTGCGTATTTCGTCATCCCTTCCTATAACCGGGTCAAGCTTACCCGTTCTTGCCATTTCATTGAGGTCTATTGCAAACCGGTTAAGTGCGTTATACGTGTCTTCGGCTGACTGACTTTTGACTTTTGATCCTTTACGAAGATTTTCTATGGCAGCTTTCAGCTCTTTCTCCGATACACCTGCATCCTTGAGCATCTGCGAAACCTTATCCCCGGCAGATAATATCCCCAGCAGAAGGTGTTCTATTGATACAAATTCATCACCCGCCTCCTTTGAATAATTAAGGGCTCTCTGCAGAGCTTTTGAAGCACCCGGTGAAAGGTACTGCTCACCTCCGGATACTTTGGGGTATGATTCGATAATCCTGTCAACTACCTTTTCAATTTGCTCAATACTTATATTGAGTTTTTTCAGCAAAAAGCCGGTAACATTCTCATCAGCATTTATCAATGCCTTCAGCAAATGTCCCGTTTCAACCGCCTGGTGATCGTTTCCGGCTGCCATGGAAAAAGCTTGTTGTGTTGCTTCCTGGGATTTTATAGTGAAATTGTCAAGATTCATATTCTCTGTTTTTAACCGTTAATAAATATTTTCTCTCAACTATTCTGCAATCAAAACCGTGCCAACAATAGAAGATATTTCCCGGATGCCGTTTTGGCGCATGAATTGTAGCCTAATATGACTTTTTGACGCTTCCGGGTGTTGACTTTCAAATCCCGGATTCAATCTCACTTTTGAACTAAAAAAATAATAATGTTGTTAACATTTCTGTTATATTTACAATAATAATAAGTATATTATAAACTGTTTCAGGACCGGAAAAATCCAGAAAATGCATAAAACCGCAATATTTTTCATTTCGTTGTTTTTGTTAATTTACCAATCACCGGAACCTGCATATTCCAATCAGAACACCGGCAGAGGGGATTACCCTGACAGGCTCTTTTTTGAAAACCCTCGAAAAAAATCGGTTTCCTTCAACTTCAAACTGATAAACAACCTCATTGTTATACCGGTAAGCATAAACGAGTCAGATAAGCTCCATTTCATTGTTGATACAGGTGTCAACACAACACTTATAACCGAGCTGGCTATCGGCGACAGTCTTGCCCTTCAATCAGTCCGGGACGTGAGAATACAGGGACTGGGAGAAGGCGAACCCATTGATGCATACCATTCCACAGGAAACACACTCGAGTTTTCCGGAATAACTGGTGATAACCAGGAAGTTTATGTTCTGAAGGAGGATATTTTTGAACTCTCCTCCTATATGGGGATGGATATAAACGGGATCTTCGGCTTTAATATTTTTCGTGATTTTATTGTTGAGATCAATTACTCCAGATCAAGACTGACGCTTCACAACCCGGAGCTTTACAGATACAGCTGGTGGAAGAGGACATTCTGGAACTCCAAACCAATTAATGTTGTCAACAACAAACCATATGTAAGCTCATCCGTAAGAAAGGAGGACGGCACAGTGGTTCCCGTGAGACTGCTCATAGACACCGGTGCAAGCCACTCTGTCTGGCTTGATGAAAGCTCCCATCCCGAAATTGAAGCACCTGAAAACTCCGAAACCACTCTTCTCGGGGCAGGATTAAGCGGACAGGTTTTCGGACGCAAAGGGCGTGTGGATGCTCTTAAGTTCGGGGAATTTGAACTTAACGATGTGATAGTTTCCTATCCCGATTCCGCTTCCATTGCTTCAGCCATTCAGGTTGACGGCCGGAACGGAAGTATGGGTGCAGATGTCCTGAACAGGTTCAATGTGATACTTGACTATGGGAACGAACAAATTACATTCAGGCGTAATCTGAGGTATTTAAGACCTTTCAGGCATGATATGAGCGGAATGACCATTACGGCTCCGATGAGAGATTTTCCTCTCTATATGGTTTCCTACGTACGTCCTGGATCGCCGGCAGAAAGGGCCGGAATACAGGAGGGTGACCAGATAACAAGTGTAGGCGGAAGTTCGGTATCCAACTTCACCCTTCAGGAACTCCAGAGTTTATTCAAGGCAGGAGACGGCAGGCTTGTGCAGATTGAAATATCACGCGACGGTGAAAGAATGCAGATAAACCTGAGGCTTGAAAGATTTATCTGAGAGAACCACCTCTCATTTAATGCATTTAACAAACCATCTTCCCTTTTTTTCAACATTTTCTGCTGAAGTGGCATTTGCCACTTACCGGTAACTTTTTTCTTCAGCATACGTAATTCATGTAAGCTATTCATATTGTTGAACTGATCTTGCATCAGTTTGACAGTTTGAACAGGCTTATACTATCTATTTAAAACAATTTGGCCGGCCGCGGAAAATGAGCATACAGATCCTTAAAGCCCTGATGCAACTTTTTGCAATAATCGGGCGCCCCGAAAGCAATTCGGAAAACAGGCGTTCTGTTGTTGAGATGTTTTTAAAGAGGCAATTCAATAAGGATATCTGCAATGAATACATTAAAATTTTTGATGATTATTACACTGTTCATCAGGAGAAACTTAAAGAGGTAGCAAAGCGGAAAAAGAGAACATCATCGATTTCGGTAAGGGTTCTGGCAATATGCACCGGCATCAACGAAGAGCTCACCCAAAGACAGAAACTTATAGTACTTGTCAACCTTCTCGAATTCCTTAAATGCGGCGGTGACGAGATTACTTATCAGGAGCTTGCATTTATTGGAACCGTTTCGGATATTTTCAATTTCCCCGCGGAAACTCTCAGCCTTTTAAAAGCCTTTGTATTATTCCCATTTAAGGATATACCCGATTCCGAATATTTACTTTTGATTGACGGAAATAAAGAAAAATCGCGCCAGGGCGTAAAGCATATTTACAGGGAGTATCTCAACGGTGAGGTCGGCGTGCTCAACGCTCCATGCGTAAACATGTTCCTTGTCCGATACAAGGGGAAAAGCGAATTATATCTCAACAACCAGCTTTTGCTTCAGGAGAGGATATATGTATTCGACAACGGAACTTCGCTCAGGAACAGGAAAATTGAACCTGTATATTACAGCGACATAACCGGCGCATTCCGTTCGGAAATGATAAGTTCGGTTATTAATTTCGAGGCAAAGGATATAGAATACAGGTTCAGGGAAGGCACTACCGGATTAAACAAGATGACTTTTTCCGAAGAATCCGGGCACCTTATTGGCATAATGGGATCAAGCGGATCGGGTAAAACAACACTTCTGAATACTCTTAACGGGAACCTGAAACCTTCTTCGGGAAGCATCAGGATAAACGGGATTGATATTCACAGTGAGAAGGAGAAGATTGAAGGGATGATAGGTTATGTATCACAGGACGACCTGCTTATTGAAGATCTCACCGTTTTCCGGAACCTTTATTACAATGCAAAACTTTGTTTCGGCGACAACTCCGAAGAAGAGATTGTCACCAGGGTAAACAACCTTCTCCGGGACCTCGGATTGTATGAAATAAAGGATTTGCAGGTTGGCACACCCCTGAACAAAAAAATAAGCGGCGGGCAGCGCAAAAGACTGAATATTGCACTGGAGCTGATAAGACAACCTGCAATACTGTTTCTTGATGAGCCTACGTCGGGGCTTTCTTCAATGGATTCCGAAAATATACTTGACCTGCTTAAAGAACTTTCACTAATGGGAAAACTGGTTTTTGTGGTAATCCATCAGCCATCTTCCGATATTTTCAAGATGTTTGACAAGCTTATAATTCTTGATACAGGGGGGTATCTTATTTATTACGGAAATCCGGTTGACTCGATAGTTTATTTCAAGTCATGTGTACAGCATGCCAATTGGAATGAAAGTGAGTGCAGCGTTTGCGGAAATGTCAATCCTGAACAGGTATTCAACATAGTTGAGGCAAAGGTGCTTGATGAATTCGGAAGGGCAACAAGATCCCGTAAAATATCACCTGCCGAATGGGCTGAGTTTTTCAGGAGAAATATTAAAAAAACTGAAGCTTCAAATAAAAAGTATGAAAAGCTGCCCGCTATAAACTTTATGATCCCGAACAGGATAAAACAGTCCGTTATATTTGTCAAAAGGGACTTACTAGCAAAACTTGCAAACAAACAATACCTTCTGATCAACATTTTGGAGCCCTTGTTCCTGGCATTTCTACTATCATACATTATAAAATATTACAGTGTAAACGTATCAAACCAGCTTGGTTACACTTTCGCCGGTAATCTGAATGTTCCCGTCTATCTCTTCATGGCGGTAATTGTAGCGATATTCATAGGCCTGACTGTCAGTGCCGAGGAAATAATAAAAGACAGAAAGATACTGAAAAGGGAAGCATTTCTGAATCTGAGCTGGGGCAGTTATCTTTTCTCCAAAACATTTATACTTTTCGGCATATCGGCAGTCCAGGCTTTTCTGTTTGTTCTTGCGGGAAATTCAATAATAGAGGTGAAAGGTATGTTTTTTGAATACTGGCTGGTATTGTTCAGTGCATGGTGTTTTTCTAATGTTCTCGGACTTATTATTTCGGACAGTTTTAAAACTGTTATCACCATATATATCCTGATACCTTTCCTTGTCATTCCCCAACTTATACTAAGCGGCGTCATTGTTAAATTTGAAGAACTTAATCCGTCCATATCCTCCCCAAGCCGTATACCCTTATATGGTGAGATCATCACCTCACGCTGGGCATATGAAGCTCTTGCGGTTTACCAGTTCAGGGAAAATCCTTATGAGAAGGAATTGTACCCCTACAATAAAGCTGTCAGCAGGGCTGATTACAAGAGAAACTTCTGGATACGCGATCTTCAGAACAAGGTGGATTATAGCGAGAGAAACCTTCAAAGTGAGCAGAACCAGGAGAGAATGAGTGAAAATCTTGAGCTGCTGAAAAACGAACTGACAAAGGAGCTGAATGCAAAAACAAACATAGAAGCAGATTTTGACCCGGTAATGCTGACGGCCGGAAATGCGGACAGCGAAATACTCGAAAAAGTCCGGAATTACCTCAATATGCTAAACCGTTATTACATTGAGCTTTACAATAACGCCAGCAGCAGGCGCGACCGGCTGATCTCAGAACACCTTCAAACGGAACAAGGAAGGATTGAATACATGGAAAAGAAAAACCGCCACCACAATGAAGCATTAAGTGAACTGGTCAGGAATGCAAGGGAAATTGACAGGATAATTGAATATAAAGGTGAATTGCACCAGAAAATTGACCCGATATACAGGGAACCCGAGGGGAGGTTTATAAAGGCACACTTCTACTCTCCCGTTAAAAACATTTTCGGCAATCAGTACTGCACATTCCGGGTAAATATTGGGGTTATCTGGTTTATGGTAGCAGTACTCTGGATGTCACTGTATTTCAGGTTGCTGAAAAGAGGCATGGACCTTCTGGAAGTTTCTTTTAGCCGTCTCAGTCTGTCAAAAGGCAGTAATACAAAAAGAATTTAAGGTTACTGTTCCTCCATCTCAATCATTGTAAAAGGAATACGAATTATCGACTCATAATCCTCACCCGCTTCCAGCATATCTTCATCATCTTCCTCATAATACCAGTTGATAATAACACTTCTGCTCTCCTTGTGAATTGCTTCAAGCTTCTTAAAGAGGTCAAGAATACATTTTGACGAACTGGTATTGAAATATTCCAATTGGAAATTTACAACGGTTTCTTTGGCGGGATTCCTGGAGTATTCATCCAGCCAGTCAACCATAGGTTTATAAAATTCAATGGCATTTTCAGGTATAGAGCGACCTTTTATCTCAATAATTCCTTTTTCTGCGTTAAATCTTACTGAAGGTGTTTTCGGAGAACCTTCCATTATAATTGGATCCATGAGAAAAACGTATATATTATTTAATTAACACTTTATATAACAAAAAGAATCAGTTGCCCCCCCCCTTGATTGACTTTCACTCGGATGGCTCGGTCACATAAATATTCAGGTTGAAAAAGTAGTAATCGTTATTGTACTTTTGAAACGAATATTCCAGTTTATTTCCGGTTTTTTTTGCAATATCTATCAGACCAAGCCCTCCTCCGCCTTTGTCGGTTATTTTCTGATAATTGAGGACAAACTTGTACATATCCTTCAGCTCATCCCTTGTCAGCGAGTTGATCTTGTCAATCTTTTCCTTCAGATGTTTCACTTTTGAGGAACGTACAAAATTCCCGGTTGATATCCTGTAAAGGTCATCCATCCGGGAAACGACCAGAATCCCAAACCTGGTATCGAACTGCTCTTTCATGTCTCCGGGAAGATCCTCAATGTGATGGTAAAGATTTTGAAGGCTCTCAACAAGAACGCTGTAGACCTTTTTTTTGACTGAGGAAACACTCCTGGCATCCTCAAGTTTTGACTCAACAACATCCAGAACGTTAGTGATTAAGTCGGTATTTATACTCCCCTTATATGCAAGAAGCACTTCGCCTTCGTTCATCTTACTGTAGCTTTGCTGTATGTTAAAAGCCATATAAGGATTTATTGTACCTGAAAAATTAATCACCCGGATTTATAAAAGCCAATACGGGTAATGCAAAAATAATTTTAAAAATATACAATTATATCAAATTACAATAATTTTAATGTAAAATTAAATAAAGTGTTTCAGGCAGTTTTTAAGTTGTCCGGGCTTTATAAGGAGAGTTTTTGTGCGCTTAAAAGCAAAATTCATTCATTCGTCAAAATTTTCAATAATGGAAATAAATTCAACGGATCATAAAAACCATTGCAAATAACATATGTGGACTTTCATGCCAATTCTTCAGTTTGATTTATCTATTTTTTACTTACTTTTATCAAACAGTGTTTTTTAATGCTCTCTGCAAATTTAAAAATTCACTTTCCGGATCATCCGCCATTTTTATTACCGGTATATGTTGCCGGCCTAATTTCGTTTTTTTGTGCCGCGGTAAATAGAAAATTTATGAAAATGGGATTCGATAGGTCCGTTGAACAATACGATCTTTTTTGAAGGCTTTAGTCCGACCTTCTTTACAGCATCCGTATTCCCACTGAAAACCCATGCTTCATAGCCTTCATATCTCTTTTTCAGCGTATCGCCTATAACAGAATGAAAAAGCACAGGATCACCCTGTTTCAGTCTCTCTCCGTAGGGTGGGTTGACAATAAGCACTCCCCCGCCCTCGGGGGGGATATAATTTTCAAAAGATGAAATTCTGAATTCCACTTTTCTGTGAAGAAAAGCTGATTTTGCATTATTTCGGGCAATACTTACTGCTTCCGGGGAAATATCAGAACCTGCTATTTTATAACGGAACTCTTTTTCGGGATAATCTTCATTGTGAATTTTTTCGACCAGTGAAAGATCAAAACCCGGCCATTTTTCAAAGGCAAAATGTTTGCGGTATATACCCGGGGGGATATTATGTGCCATCAAAGCAGCTTCGAGAACAATTGTACCGGAACCGCACATAGGATCAACAAAATTTGAATTGCAGTTCCATCCGGAGAGTTTCACAAGTCCGGCCGCCAAAACTTCATTTAGCGGAGCTGAATGTCCGGCTGTTCTGTAGCCCCTTTTATGCAGGGATTCACCGGAGCTATCGAGAAGTATGCTGCATTTATCTCCCGATATATGCAGATTAAACCTTATATCAGGATTCGTTTTGTCAACCGAGGGGCGGCTTCCGGTTTTTTTCCTGAACTGGTCGGCTATTGCATCCTTAACTTTAAGTGCAATATACTGGGAATGATTAAAATGGGGTGAATTTAAAACCCCGTCTACTGCAAATGTTGTTTCGTTGGTGAGATGTTCCGACCAGTCGTATTCCATTGCACCCCTGTAAAGCTGGTGTTCATCACAAGCCGTGAAAGAGTGAAGATGCATCAGAACCCGCAGGGCTGTTCGGAGATGATAATTGACCCTGCAGATCATTTCAGCATCACCCCTGAACATGACGGCACGGGTAGCTATTCTTATATTCTCTCCTCCCAGCTGTTCTATTTCTTTCGCCAAAACTTCCTCAAGTCCCCTGAAAGTCTTGGCAACAAGTTCCGTTTTATTACTGCCTGTTACCACCTTTCTATTTTCTTCCTTTATGGCACATCGGTTTTAACTCTAATGGTTTGATCAGTTATTGCCAATTTCGAGAATATTGTAATACCTTCCTTCATCCCGGATAATTTCAGCCGCTCTCAAAACCCCTTCATCCCTCTTGTTCACTATCTGGAAATATTCGCTGATATCCCATATATCCCGGGCTATTAAACCTTTGATCTGTGCTCTTATAAGGGGCAGAGATTTTTCAAGCTCCTCCCTGTTCACCTCAATTCCAGTTTCCTCTCCTAAACCGGTTAACCTTTCAATTATCTCATCGCTCACCTCAAATTCTTCCTCAAAGTCATTAAAGTCCCATTTATTCAGACTCCTTCTGTTTTCGTCTATATATGTAAGAACAAACCTGTTGAAAACACCAAGGCGTACAAGGTTACGGTAATAATCAGTATAAACCACGGTATCTACAGGTATGAATATATCGGGAATTATTCCACCACCTCCATAAACAAGTCTTCCTGAATTGAGAGTCTTAAACTTCAGTGAATCGGCAACTTTTATACTGTCGCGTGATGACAGTTCGCCCGATTCAAACCTTTCGAAAAGCTCACCCATATATTTTTCATAATCGTCATCGTACGGTTTTTGTATCATTCTTCCTGAAGGAGTGTAGAACCTTGCAACAGTAAGCCTGAGCATTGATCCGTCAGGCAGCTCAACAGGCCTCTGAACAAGTCCCTTTCCAAAAGACCTCCTGCCCACTATAACCCCACGGTCCCAGTCCTGTACGGCTCCTGCAACAATCTCACTGGCCGAAGCCGATCCCTCATTTATCAGGACAACAAGTTTGCCTTCCCTGTATTCACCGTTCCGGGTCGAATTATGATCTGACCTGGGGATACTTCGCCCTTCCGTGTAAACTATTTCCCTGTCCCTTTCCAGGAACTCATCGGCAAGCTTGATGGACTGTTCAAGATACCCTCCGCTGTTGTCACGAAGATCAAGGATAAGATTTTTCATGTTCTCACCCCTGAGCTTTTCAAGGGCCTCTGTGAATTCGCTTGTAGTATTTGCAGCGAAACGGTTCAGGCGAATATAACCCGTTTCATCGTCTGCCATATAAGCAGCATCCAGACTGTAAATCGGTATTTTATCACGGGTAATGGTAAACTCAATAGGCTCGAAAACTCCCCTCCGCTTTACTGAGATGGTCACTTTAGTCCCTTTTTCGCCAAGCAGTTTTGATCTTACCTTCTGGTTGGATATCCCCACTCCGGCGACATTTTCCGATTCAATCTCAATAATCCGGTCACCAGCCTGAATTCCGACCTTTTCCGAGGGGCCGCCGGATATTGGAGAGATAATTATAATCGTATCGTTCAGCACGTTGAACTGAATACCTATCCCTTCAAATTCACCTTCAAGAGGTTGTTCCATTTCCCTGACCTCTTCCTTGCTGAGATAAATGGAATGGGGGTCAAGCTTTTTGAGCATCTCTTTGATACCGTGTTCAACAAGTGCATCCTGATCAACTGAGTCGACATAAAAATTTGATACTGAATTGAGAACCCTGCTGATCTTGTATATCTGTTCGTTGAAAAGCTGAGCAGATGAATGATTCCCGGAAAGAACAACCAGGGTTAAAAGCAAAAACAGGTTTATTAAAAAACGTTTCATCTTATAGAGTTTGGTTAGTTTAATATGCAGATTTATATATATAATTGAACGAAAAATATCGTTTTTTAACGCCCGTTACATGAATTAATTTAAAAAGGAAGGTTTATTATTCCCATTCTATAGTTGCCGGCGGCTTGGAACTAATATCATAGACTACCCTGTTAACACCCTTCACTGTATTGATTATACTGTTGGAAACAGAACTCAGAAAATCATAGGGCAAATGTACCCAGTCGGCCGTCATCCCGTCAGTTGAAGTGACCGCCCTAAGTGCAACAACATTCTCATAGGTTCGTTCATCGCCCATAACCCCTACAGAACGGATGGGTAAAAGAATTGCTGCAGCCTGCCACACCTCATCATAAAGCTCCTTTTCTTTCAGTCCGGTAACAAATATATCGTCAACTTCCTGCAGGATTCTTATCTTTTCAGGGGTCACTTCCCCTACTATGCGGACTGCAAGGCCCGGTCCGGGGAAAGGGTGCCTTTTCAGGAGTTCTGTGTGTATGCCAAGTGTTTTCCCCACTCGTCTCACCTCATCCTTGAACAGAAGCTTAAGCGGTTCAACCACCTTCAGGTTCATTTTTTCGGGTAAGCCGCCGACGTTATGATGCGACTTGATGACGGCCGAGGGACCAGAAACGGAAACGGACTCAATAATATCGGGATATATCGTTCCCTGTCCCAGCCATTTCACATCCGTGATCTTTCCGGCTTCCTCCTCGAACACTTCTATGAAAACGCGGCCTATAACCTTCCGTTTTTCTTCAGGATCGGTTATACCTGCCAGTTCATTCAGAAATCTGTCCCTTGCTTCAACACCTTTGACATTGAGCCCAATTTTTTTATAAAAGGCCAGTACTTTTGAAAATTCATCCTTTCTCAGCAATCCGTTGTCCACAAAAATGCAGTTAAGATTTTTGCCAATGGTTTTATGAAGCAATACTGCTGAAACGGTCGAATCAACACCGCCTGATACCCCCATCACTACTTTGTCGTTACCCAGGGATTCGGACAGTTCACCTACTGTAGATTCAATAAATGATGCAGGAGTCCAGTTATGCCTGCAGCCACAGATATCAGTAATAAAATTTTTCAATATAAGCTTCCCCTCTGTAGTATGATACACCTCCGGGTGAAACTGTATTCCGTATGTTTCCTCATCTCCGGCCTTATAGGCTGCAATTTTTACAGAAGAGGTGCTGCCGGTTATCCTGAAGTTCTTTGGCAGTTTTGTAATAGTATCCCCATGCGACATCCATACTTGCGACTTCTCGCTTACACCTGCGAACAGATCGGAATTAACATCCACATTCTCCAGGCTTGCCCTTCCATACTCGCGGGATGGGGAGGCTGTAACTTCCCCGCCGTCATGCTTTGCCATATACTGAGCGCCATAGCATATTCCCAGAACAGGCACTTTCCCCCTTACCTTGTTCAGGTCGGGTACAGGCGCATCTTTATCCCTTACGGAAAAAGGACTTCCGGAAAGAATAACCCCTTTTACGTTTCTGTCGGGAACAGTAAATTTATTATAGGGGTATATTTCGCAATAAACATTAAGCTCTCTTATTTTTCTGGCTATCAACTGTGTGTATTGAGAACCGAAATCAAGGATAACAATTTTTTCCTGCATTTATAAATAATTTTTGTTAAAAACCCAGACCGGAAACCCCTGAAAAACGGTAATTATAAAAGCTCTGCCGGATAATCAGGCCGCACGGGGAATCATACCGGCAGGTTTTTGCAGGGATCAGGCAATTTGCAAAGGCAACTCAAAGGTAAAAATAATTATTTAAATATGAGAACCGGTTTAATCCGGTGCAGCCAGTACTTTTGCGTTATCCGGAAAGCGAAACTGCTGCAAAACCGGAAACGTTTCCCCTGTTCCGGAATTAACGGGAAGTACTGCCATATTTATTCATCACCCTGAACCGGAAAAAAATTCATCCAGCATTCCTGCAAAATGTGCTGCATTTTTTTCTGTAAAGCACATTGGCGGTTTGATCTTTATTACATTATTAAACGGGCCGTCAGTAGAAGCCAGCACATTTTTATCCCTTAACCGGTTTATTAAGAGGGATGAGGTTTTTGTATCAGGATTGCCCTTTTCATCCTCCAGTTCAACACCAAGGAAAAGTCCTTCTCCCCTTACATCTGCAATTACATGATGAATTTTCTGCAGCTTCAGAAGTTCACCTTTTAAAAAAGTTCCAACCTTTCCGGCATTCCCCCTGAGGTTCTCTGCTTCTATAACATCCAAAACAGCACCGGCTGCTTTGCAGGAAAGGGTGCTGCCCCCGAAGGAGCTGAAAAATTCCATACCTGTATTGAAAGCCGCGGACACCTCCCCTGTGGTTACCACTGCTGCAACAGGAAACCCGTTCCCCATGGGTTTGCCAAGAATCACAATGTCGGGAATTATTCCATGCATCCCGAACCCCCAGAAGTATTCACCCAGTCGTCCGAAACCGGTCTGAACCTCATCGATAACAGTCAGTATCTCATTCTCTTTAAGATAAGGCTGCAATATTTTGAAATACCCCGGGGCAACAGGAACCTGTCCCCCGCAACCTGAAACCGTTTCGGCAATTAATCCGGCAGGCATAACTCCTTTCTGCTTTCCCTCTTCGAGAATAGCTTTTGCTTCTTCTGCATACTCTTCACCGGTAGCATACTTTCCCCTGAACAGCTTCGGAAGCGGTAGTTTTATTACATTATGCGGCTTCCCGCCACCCCCTTTCCCGTCAAATTTATAAGAGCTCATATTTATTGCCGTCAGTGTGTTGCCATGGTAACCATGCTCCATTACAGCCATATGGCCTCTTCCGCTGAAGGTCTGAGCCATCCTCACCGCAAGGTCGGTTGCAGCACTCCCCGAGTTAACCATGAACACCCTGTCAAGTCCCGGAGGGAAATATTCAAGCAGCCTTTCGATATAATCCGCCATTGTATCATAAAGATACCTTGTGTTGGTATTGAGTATTCTTGATTGTTTCGAAACTGCCTCTGATACAACCGGATGGCAGTGCCCCACATGAGGAATATTATTGCATGTATCCAGAAACGCACTTCCATTTTCATCGTACATATACTGAAAAGCAGCTCCTGTCATATAAACGGGCTTCCTGTATGTAAGACTCAGAGAGCTTCCGGTATTTTTCTTCCTGACGGAGAGTATCCTTTCCCTTCTGTTACGCATACTTCCAAAGTCAAACCCGCCGGCTTCCAGGAATCTCTCTTTTATTCTCAACGGGTTAATCTCTATCAGTTTATCAATAAGCTCACGTGCAGGTTCTTCACTTATCAGCACATATTCATTATCCACTCCTGAATCTCTTTTTTCTGCTGAATTGCAGAGCGATATGCAGAGTCTTGCAGCCACCATTTCCGGTAATGCTTCAATTTCTTCCCTTTCGAGGGGATAAACCCTGCAAAAACCATTTATCAGAGGAAGCACATCTTCTACCGGGTCGGACTTGTCCATCATCATATAGGCACAGGCTACGGCAAGTTCGGACACAACAGGTGAATAGGTTGAGTCGCCGAAATCAATGAATCCCTCCACCCTGCCGTCCTTTACCAGTATATTATGGTCGTTCAGGTCACCGTGTATTATTGAGTGTCTCATGAAACGGAGCTTCGGAGCTACAAACTGACTGAACCTGTCAAGAAAGTAGTGCACCTTCCTGCGGGTTTCATCTTCTCTTATGAATTGCAATCTGTTAAAACTGAGTTCAGCATTCTGAATATCCCAGAAAATTTTTCGGCTTCTGATGAGCGGACTGTTTATACCTTTCAGCGCATGTAACATCTCCCCGGTTTTTTCACCCAACTCATAAAGCAGTGCGGGTGTTTGCTCAACATTCATAATGAAATCACCTTCAATAAAATGAAGGATTTTTGCAGGGCCTTCTGATGAGCTGAAAAAGAGCTCATCGTTTTTACAGGTTAATGTTAAGGGAACTTTAAAAGATAATAAGGGTGCAATCCGGTTGCACAACCATGTCTCCTCTATTGCAAGATCCAGTTCATCCTTGTCAGGAAATATTTTTAAAATATACTTTTCACCCTCTTTGGCGGCAACTTCATATTTAATGTTCCGGTAATCAACATCTCCGGGAAGTTTCTTCAATTCAGAAACATCAATGTTGTAATGTTCCTTTAATTCATTAATAGCTGCCATCTGTAATATCAATTCTCAGCCGTTATCATTGAGCGGTACATCTCAACTGACTTTTCCGCCAGGACCCTTGTGGGATTTATATAAGGCAGGTCAACACTGCCGGAGTCATAGGCCAATGGAATCTCGGTACAACCCAGCACAATCAGTTCAGCTCCTTTTTCCTGAAGGTTTAGGGCAGCTCCGGCCAGAAGTTCCTCATTAACTTTCATATCCGTTCCCGC
>SLCF01000058.1 GCA_007125955.1 Bacteroidales bacterium
CAGGTCAAAAACAGAGGCGTAAAACAAAAGGTGCTTCAAAGGTGTTGAATTGTACTGATGCCTCCGTTCAGGCCACAATGCATGCATTATTACTTTTTCTTTCAGACCGGTTTCCATCTGTTTCTATTTAATTGTTTTGCTGTCCTTCCCTTTTCCTTTGTCCGTATCCTTCAGCCTGCCTGCATCTTTCAGCGCACGGTTCAGTATCCATTCAATCTGTCCGTTCACGCTGCGGAACTCATCTGCAGCCCATTTTTCAAGGGCTTCCATCATTTCCGGTTTCAATCTCAGAACAAAGGGCTTCTTCTTCCTGGTCATATAATTACTGGTATAAGGTGCCGGTGTTTATAACCGGGCTGACATCTTTATCTGAGCAGAGAACAACCATAAGGTTGCTTACCATTGTCGCTTTTTTATCTTCATCAAGCTCAACAATCTCCTGTTGTGAGAGTCTTGCAAGTGCAAGGTCAACCATGCTTACCGCACCTTCTACAATCTTCTGCCGCGCCGAAACTATTGCTGCTGCCTGTTGCCTGCGTAACATTGCCCCTGCAATTTCTGAAGCATATGCCAGATATGCTATTCTTGCTTCAATAACATGTATCCCTGCAATTTTAAGCCTGTCCTTCAGCTCCTTTTCAAGCTCATTGTTTACCTCTTCACCGCCAGACCTCAGACTCAGATCTGCCTCCTTGTCATCAAAACTGTCATATGGATAAAAGCCCGTCAGTTTCCTTATGGCCGCTTCACTCTGTATATCCACAAAACGGATAAAATCGTCCACTTCAAATGCCGCCTTGAAAGTATTTTCAACTTTCCAGACAAGCACTATGCCTATCATTACCGGGTTACCAAGCTTATCGTTCACCTTTATCGGTTCAGAATTGAGGTTCCTTGCCCGAAGGGATATTTTTTTCCTGATAAAAAAAGGATTGATCCAGTAAAAACCGTTCTTTTTAATCGTTCCGGAATAGTTTCCGAACAAAACAAGTACGGCCGATTCGTTTGGGTTTACAACCAGGAGGCCTGCCCAGCAGAAGGCATCTGCAATAAGCAGGAACAGCCACCACGGACTGGCATAGATTGCCAGTGCAACAGGTCCGAAAAACAACGCCAGCGCAAAAAAGGCGCCAAGATAGCCCAGATAGGGAGACATAACCTTTTCTTTTTCCATGATCAAAAATTTTAAATGTATTGAATATGAGTCGAATATGATAATGTGATATTAAAATGATATTACAATGATACAACATGTTTCTGTTTTTTCAAAATTTTTTCAAAATTTCATTTATATATTTACCCATATAATTTCCTGCTTTCATTAACCACCAAATTCCTCTATTATGCTTTATACAAAATCCATAGTATTAGTTATTATACTTTCAGCTATAATGACTTTCACCTCTTATGCCCTTCAGCTCCCTTTTTCTGAGTATATACCGCTGCAGGGTGTTGAATGGTACGATGAGTCTATACCAAAACCGGAGGATATTATTGGCCACCGGATCGGTACGCGCCACACGGAATCGCTTCAGGCTGTCAATTATTTCAGGGCAGTTACGGAAGCAAGCGACATTGCTGTTATGCAAGAATATGCAAGGTCTTACCAGAACAGGCCCCTAATTTATGCGGTTGTGACTTCAAGGGAGAACCACAATCGCCTTGAAGAGATACGCGAACAGAATGTGCGGCTTACAACTGATGCCGCTTCGGTTTCAGATGAAGAGCTCGAAGATATGCCTGTTATAGTTTACCTCGGATACAACGTTCACGGCCGGGAAGCTTCCTGTACCGAAGCTGCAATACTTGTGATGTATCACCTCACAGCCGGCAGGGGAGAAGGGATTGAAAAATTTCTTCAAAACACGGTGGTATTGATAGACCCCAATATGAATCCGGACGGAAGGGATCGTTTTGTAAACTGGGTTAACATGAACCGTGGGGGAGTGCATACTACAGACACACACGACAGGGAACACAACGAGCCATGGCCTGGAGGTCGCGGCAACCATTACTGGTTCGATCTGAACCGCGACTATTTTCCGCTTGCCCACCCGGAATCCAGGGGTAAAGTTGATGTGTACCAGAAATGGCGCCCACAGGTATTTTCCGATTTTCACGAAACCGGCAGGCCCCATACCTCACATTTCTTCCAGCCGGGCATACCGGAAAGAACCCATCCGCTCACACCTGAAATAAATCAGGAGCTTACAATGGCCATTGCCGGATACCATGCAGATATTTATGACAAGATGAGGGAGCCTTTCTGGACTCGTGAGATTTATGACGATTTTTATTACGGCAAAGGGTCCACTTATCCGGATGTACAGGGTACCGTAGGTATTCTTTACGAACAGCGCTCCTCAAGGGCACTTGAGACTGAAATGGAAAATTATCATCACGAAACTCTTCATTATAAAAGGACTGTGAGAAACCAGACAGCCAGTTCACTTTCTACATTGCAGGGGGCCGAGGAATTGCGGATGGAACTTCTCAGGTACCAGCGCGACTTTTATGCCGGTGCTCCTGACCGTTACCGTGATTACGAAGTTAAAGCCTACGTTATTGACAGGTCTGAATACCCCAACAGGGCGCAGGCACTGATTGACAACCTTAGCCGCCACAGGGTCAGGATTTTTGAGCTTGACAGAAGGTATGAAAGTGAAAACAGGGTTTACGTGCCCGGCGAAGCTTATATTATACCGATGAACCAGCCTCAGCAGCAGTTTATCAGGGCTATGATGGAGAAACGGACTGAATTTCCGGCCGAAACAAGTCATGATGTCTCCACCTGGACTATGCCGCTGACCTTCGGCACGCCTTATGCAGAGATAAGGCGTGATCCCGTACCCTTTACAGGCAATGAAATTACGGAATCCGGTTTCAGCGGAGGTGAGTTTATAGGAACCCTGGAAACCAATGTCGGATATGTTATGGAATGGGGCAGATATTTC
>SLCF01000095.1 GCA_007125955.1 Bacteroidales bacterium
CTGAAAGAGAGGTCAGCGACATGATATGCCGTTCCCGTCCACTACACCATGAGGATACCCCCCGCAGTCAAGGCAAACGTACCCCTCCCCTTTTCTTTCCGTACGGGTGATCATAATACTTTCAGAGCAAACAGTGCAAATCACACTTTCCACAATTTTTGCATATTCCGGAACCTTTACCAGCACATATTTAACATCGAACAATTTGTTGAACTCAATGGATAGGGTGCCAAATGACCTGTCAAGTGCTGACTTTTTGTATGCCGCCATTAGTGAGGGATCCTGACTCCTTTCTTCAACGACTTTTTTGTAAAGGCCTTCATGACCGGAAAACATTTCACCGATAACATCCCTTGCATCCGGTTTGGAGCTGATCCGCAGTCCTTTCCCGTCTCTTTTGGTAAGCGTAAAGGCCATCTTACCCAGGTCTCTGTAAATGAGTGAATTATTCCCAAAAGTGCAGCCGGTAACAAACTGGACTCCATCTGAAAAACAGTTGTTCGTTTCGGTTATGGCAAGTAATCCTTCCATCCCGTCAGATTCGGCTTCCATCTTGTTCATTGCGTATGTAGCCGCCATAACCCCCTGTGCCAGTCCGGGACAAAAATGGCCGTGCATCTGTCCCGCCTTTATCATAAGCGACTCCGTGCGGTTTGAATGTATTTCGTTGCGTATGTCAATACGCGGACTGGTTTTTAGCTTGCCGCGGTGAACAGGGTTGTTGTCATACTCATACGCAAAAAGAGAAGTATCGCAGTTCTTGATATCCAGTACCGGGGTGCCGTCTATCGCGTCAAAACCCTGTACCACCAGCCTGTTCCCTTTTCTCTCAAGCAGCTTTACAGTTGTGACTCCCACCAGATTGGGCCTTTTGGAACTGCGGGTTGCAAAAACACCCCTAAGCTCGTCCGGCGGGCGCTTGACTGTGGAAGTTAGAAGTTTCTTTTCCGACTTATGAAAATAAAAAACAATATCGAGGTAGTCATTTTCTTCTATACCAAGCAAGGCATCCCCAAATTCTTCGAAAACCTCTATTTCGGATGGCTTTTCTTTGATTTTCCTGTAATCTTCCGGCTCCTGAAAGGAATTGCGGACAATACCTATGGTGGTGAATTCAAATGCTTTCATTGATATCTCATTTTAAAAGACTTAAATAAATTACAATTTAATATATATTATGCATTTACGTATAAGTTTTTTTTACAACATCTGCCTCCTCAAACTGCCCTGCCGGTATAACATGCCTTATACCGTGGTTTTCCACAATCTGAACTTTAATATCGTATAGCTTTTCAAGGTTTTCCTCATTTACAATCTCCTTTCCGCCGTGTGCAAATATTTCCCCTTCCTTAAGCATCATTATTCCTGAAGCGTAACGTATAGCCAGATTAATATCGTGAAGTGCAATAACAACTGTCAATCCCTTATTGCAAAGATTTTTGAGAATATCCATTATTTCAATGGTGTGCTTCAGGTCAAGGTTTGCGGTAGGCTCGTCAAGCAGCAGTATCTGAGGCTGCTGTGCAAGCGCCCTGGCAATGTAAACAGTTTGCTGCTGTCCGCCGCTCAGATTATTTATATCTTTCATTGCAATATCCTCAAGGTTCAGGCGGCTTATAATTTCTGATGCAATCTGCATATCGCTCCCTGAAGGTTTCCAGCTTATATATGGCTTTCGTCCGAGAAGCACCGTATCAAATACAGTGGCAGGTGTCCTGCCGTATTTGTTCTGCGGAACATAAGCCATTGTTTTTGCCAGATCCCGCAAATGGTGCTGTTTTATATTTTTTCCGGATATCATTACAGCACCTTTGTGCGGACGGAGAATCCCATTCATGCACTTTATAAGTGTGCTTTTCCCTGATCCGTTTGGCCCCACAACCGCTATAAATTCGCCTCTGCCTATGGTGCATTTAATATCTTTCAGAACAGGTGCCCCGTTGTAACTGAATTCAATATTATGAACCGATATCTGCATATTATAATATTTTTTTATGTCCAGAATGTTTTTTTCATCCCTTTTATAAGAAGGAACAGAAATAGTGGTGCCCCGAGAAATGAAGTCAGAATACCAACAGGAAGCACTACTGGTGCTATCACAACCCTTGCCAGAGTATCCGATGCAAGCAGGAATAAGCCGCCGAAAAGTGCCGACGCAGGTATAAGGAACTGCTCGTCACCCCCTATTATACGCCTTACAATATGAGGCACTACCAGTCCCACAAAAGCTATTACTCCATAAAACGAAACCACAACTGCAGTGGCAAGTGAGGCAACCACCATACCGGCCAGGCGGACGTTCCTTACGTTCACTCCCATACTTTTTGCATATTCATCTCCCGACTGTAAAGCTTTATAGCTCCAGGTACGGTAAATAAAATAAAACATCACCGGGAGCATTATTATAAGAAGTATCAGCACATTGTCCCAGTTCGCACGCCCCAGGTCACCGAAAGTCCAGAATACAATAGATGCCAGCTGCACGCTGTCGGCGAAATACTGCATTGCAGAAATCCCCGCTCCGAAAAGCGAACTGATTATTATACCCGCCAGTATTATTATCTCGGGCCCGGCTCCCCTGAAGCGGGAAAGCATCAGAATAACGGCTACACCGAGCAGACTCCATGCAAATGCTGATATTGTAAGAATATAGGGATTGGTTACGGCAGCAAGGTCATTTGAACCCTGATAGCTGCTGCCGGCACCCAGTACTATTATTGCAAATGCTGCACCGAAAGCCGAGGCGCCTGATATGCCAAGTGTAAAAGGAGATGCAAGCGGATTTCGCAGGAGACTTTGTATTACCGCACCGGATATGGAAAGTGCTGTTCCGGCCAACACAGCACCGGCTATACGTGGCATGCGTATATGGTAAACAACCTGTTTTGTGAATACGGATGC
>SLCF01000084.1 GCA_007125955.1 Bacteroidales bacterium
CAAAAGCATTTGAAGGAGAAAGGCCGGTTTTCGGTATCTGTCTTGGCAATCAGCTTATGGGACTTGCAGCCGGGGGAGAGACCTACAAGCTCAGGTACGGTCACCGCAGCCATAACCAGCCTGTTCTGCTGAAAGGTACTGACAG
Source organism: Bacteroidales bacterium (assembly GCA_007125955.1). GTDB lineage: Bacteria > Bacteroidota > Bacteroidia > Bacteroidales > PUMT01 > PUMT01. The sequence goes on from SLCF01000084.1 coordinate 146, forward strand.
GTGCTTCGTAACATCACAAAACCATGGCTTTGCTACAAGGACTGAAACTCTGGGAAGCGACTGGGAAGAGTTGTTTTTAAATATAAACGACAATACGAATGAGGGTATAAGGCATAAAACAAAACCGTTTTTTTCCACTCAGTTTCATCCCGAAGCGGCCAGCGGGCCCACAGACACCGATTTCCTCTTTGATGAATTCCTCCGGATGGTTGAAGAGTACAGGAAAAATGCGGGGAGACAGAAACAAAGCAGAACCTCAGATTCCGGCAAAAGGAAAGGAAGTGCTTCCCGGCAGGGAATCGACCGGACAAAAGAACCCTCACAGAAATACAGAAAACCAAAAAAATAGAAGAGATGCATCATTCAATTGATAAAGTGCTCGTAATCGGATCGGGAGCTTTAAAAATAGGAGAAGCAGGGGAGTTTGACTATTCCGGTTCACAGGCTCTGAAAGCGCTGAAGGAGGAAGGCATAAAAACGGTGCTGATAAACCCCAACATTGCCACAGTTCAGACATCAGGCGATATTGCGGATGAGATTTACTTTTTGCCGGTAACGCCCTATTTTGTTGAACAGGTTATAAAAAAGGAGAAGCCTGGCGGAATAATGCTTGCATTCGGGGGACAGACAGCACTGAACTGCGGTGTGGAACTTCACAGGAATGGTGTGCTTGAGAGTTACGGAGTAAGGGTTCTGGGGACACCTGTTGAGTCCATTATGAACACAGAGGACCGCGACCTCTTTGTGAAAAAACTGGATGAGATAAGTGTTCATACGGTTAAGAGCCGTGCCGTCACAACTGTTTCTGATGCCAAAAAGGCTGCCGCGGCACTCGGCTATCCGGTTATAATCAGGGCAGGATATGCACTGGGCGGACAAGGCAGCGGCTTCTGCTCATCAGGTGATGAGCTTGAGCAGCTTGCAGGGAAGGCTCTGAATCACGCCCCGCAGATACTTGTGGAAAAATCGCTGAAAGGATGGAAAGAAATTGAATACGAGGTTGTACGCGACAGGTTTGATAACTGTATCACGGTGTGCAATATGGAGAATTTTGACCCCCTCGGCATCCATACAGGGGAAAGTATTGTGGTAGCTCCGTCCCAGACCCTTACCAATAACGAATATCACAAGCTTCGGGAGATAGCCATCAAGATTGTAAGGCATATAGGGATTGTGGGTGAATGCAATGTTCAGTACGCCCTTGACCCCCATTCTGAAGATTACAGGGTGATAGAGGTAAATGCCCGTCTTTCACGCTCCAGTGCACTGGCATCGAAGGCAACAGGATATCCGCTGGCTTTTGTGGCTGCGAAGCTCGGACTTGGTTACGGGCTTCACCAGCTTAAGAATGCCGTTACCAGGACAACTCCGGCTTTTTTCGAGCCTGCACTCGATTATGTTGTGTGCAAAATTCCGTTGTGGGACCTTGGTAAGTTCAAGGGAGTCTCAAAAGAGATAGGAAGCAGCATGAAAAGTGTGGGTGAGGTGATGGCAATAGGAAGAAACTTTGAAGAGGCCTTGCAAAAAGGGCTTCGCATGATAGGCCAGGGGATGCACGGTTTTGTTGAAAACAGGGAGTTGGAACTGGAAGACCGGAAAGAGATAGCAGGGGAGCTCAGTAATCCAACCGACATGCGGATATTTGCAATAGCAATGGCGCTTAATCACAATTTCACGGTCGATGAAATATACAACCTGACCAGTATTGACAGGTGGTTCCTTTACAAACTCAAGAATATAAGTGATATACATGGAGTGCTTACACCTTACAGCCGGATAGAGGATATTCCGCCCGGACTTTTACGAAGGGCAAAACAGACCGGTTTTTCAGATTTCCAGATATCAAGGGTGCTGTGCCGAAACTCCGGTGAGGATGTAACAGCGTATTCACTGAAAGTAAGAAAACAGAGAAAAGAAATGGGGATGTTACCCGCTGTAAAACAGATAGATACACTTGCAGCTGAATACCCCGCACAAACCAATTACCTTTATCTTACCTATAACGGAAGTGAAAGCGATCTGACAGCCGAAAAGGACGGTAATTCAGTGATAGTGCTGGGGTCCGGAGCATACCGCATAGGCAGCAGTGTGGAATTTGACTGGTGCAGTGTGAATGCCCTGAAAGCTATAGAGAAAAAGGGCCTCAGGTCGGTAATGATAAATTACAATCCTGAAACGGTAAGCACCGATTATGATGAATGCAACAGGCTCTATTTTGACGAGCTTACCTTTGAGAGGGTTATGGATATTACCGAATTTGAATTGCCCGGCGGTGTTATTGTTTCGACAGGAGGCCAGATACCGAATAATCTTGCAGTGCGCCTTAATGATGCCGGGGTGAAAATCCTCGGCACTTCGGCAGAGTCAATCGATAATGCCGAAAACCGTCACAGGTTTTCGGCAATGCTGGATTCAATGGATATTGACCAGCCATGCTGGAAGGAGCTGACCACAGTGGAAGACATTTACGGTTTTGCACGTGAGGTTGGCTTCCCGCTTCTGATAAGGCCCTCTTATGTACTGTCGGGAGCGGCAATGAATGTGGTTTCGAACGAGGAGGAACTTGCACATTTCATTAAACTGGCTGCAAAGGTTTCAAGACAGTATCCTGTTGTGGTATCGGAATTCATAGAGTATGCCAAAGAGATAGAGTTTGATGCCGTGGCTGACAAGGGTGATATAGTGGTGTATGCCATATCGGAGCATGTAGAATTTGCAGGTGTCCATTCAGGTGATGCCAC
>SLCF01000152.1 GCA_007125955.1 Bacteroidales bacterium
ATTAATTCCGTATATTGTTTAAGGACTTATTCATTAAAAAATGCTGAAAAGGTTTTTGAAGAAGGGCTTCACATTTACCCGGCATGAAAGGAACGGTATTATTGTTTTGCTTTCCGTTCTTTTTGCGGTTGTAATAACACCCAGGGTATATCTGCTTTGGTTTTACGGGACAAACGGGAAACAGTATCCTGCATCAGAAGAGCTGTTCTATCTTGTGGAGCAATTGAAAAATACAACTGATAAACCCTCCGAACTTTTCATCTTTGACCCCAATATAGCAACCGATGAGGAGCTGATGAGACTCGGACTGAATGAACGGCAGGTGCGAAACATAAACAATTACATTGCGGCGGGTGGAGTTTACCATTCGGTAGAAGACCTTCTGAGGATGTACACTATTGATTCTGCGCTGTATATGAAGCTGGAACCTTATGTTCAAATATCAGGCGATAAGCAACAAACAGGCTCGGATTACGTTGATAATATTCAAAGGGAAGAGAAAAGAGACCCTTTAAAGCTGGAACTAAACAGTGCAGATGAAGGCCAACTGATGGAACTGAGGGGAATAGGTCCGGTTTACTCTTCCCGGATTGTAAGCTACAGGGAGCTTTTAGGCGGGTTCGTCCGCCCGGCTCAGCTTACCGAAGTATACGGAATTGATGAGGAGCTTTTTTTACAGCTGGAACCTCAATTATTTGCCGACACAAACAGTATAAGAAAAATATGCCTGAACAGTGCAGATTTTTCTGTACTGCTGAGGCATCCTTACCTTGATTATGAACAGGTAAGTGCTGTTTTCAGCTACCGTGATACAGCCGGTATGTTCAAAAGTGTAACAGAGCTTGTCAGTCTCGGTGAATTTACCCGGGAAGATTTGGAACAATTAAGATATTATATTGTTGTAAATTAAAAACGCCTGCAATGTTTTTTTTTAAAACATTTTGAAAAAATGTTTATTCATGATAATTTTGCAGCTTGTCTTATAAAAAAATAATTTAATATGATAGTAGTACAACTGAAAGAAGGTGAAAACATTGAAAGAGCTTTAAAGAGGTTCAAAAGAAAATTTGAAAAAACGGGTGTGATAAAAGAGCTCAGGAAAAGACAGGCTTTTGAAAAGCCGTCGGTTCAGCGCAGAGAAGAGGTTAAGAAGGCGAAATATATAGAAAATCTTCAGCGTGAGGAGGAATAGTTCGCCGGAGCCTGCTGTTAGTTTTTAATTACGCCACTGGCAATAATTTACCGGACTTTTGAACTTTTCCCACAATTATTATGCTGATAGAGCATTATCTCGGTTATTTAAAGAACGAAAGGCGATATTCCCCTCATACGATAGGATCGTACAGGTCAGATCTGTATGGTTTTGCCGCTTTTATTGAAGAAAGGTTCACTCTTGATAATTTAACCCAGGTTGAGTATCCGATGGTCAGAACATGGATGGTTTCCATGATCGAGAAAAATTCCCTTAGTGTACGCACCGTTAATCGCAAGCTCTCCGCGCTGAAATCATTTTACCGTTACCTGCTGCGCTCGGGGCATATCAATACTAACCCAATGGACAAAATATCTTCACCCAGGGGAAGAAAGAGAATAGCGAGGTTTATTGAAGAGGAGAAGCTTGATGAACTGCTTGACAACGATTTTTTTGGGAATGATTTTACCGGATGTCGTGACAGGATTATAGTCGAGACCTTTTATCAGACAGGCATAAGACGTGCAGAACTGATAAATTTACAGGAAAACGATTTCGATATTCCGGGAATGGTGCTTCGCGTAACAGGTAAAGGCAACAAGCAGAGACTGGTTCCCCTGACCGCCTCTTTTATCTCATCTGTTAAAGGTTACATTGATGTAAGGGACAGCTTTTTTGGCAACAGGGCTGAATCAGACAATCTTTTCCTTACAGAAAAAGGCGGAAAGCTCTATCCGAGACTTGTCAACAGGATAGTGGAAAAATACCTGGGCATGGTAACTTCATCGGAAAAGAAAAGTCCCCATGTTATACGGCACAGTTTTGCAACCCATATGCTGAACCGGGGTGCCGAACTCAACGCCATTAAGGAGTTGCTTGGTCACGCCAGCCTTTCTGCAACCCAGGTTTATACTCACAATACATTCGAAAAGCTTAAAAAAATATATAAACAGGCTCATCCGCGAGCCTAAAAAAGTGGGAGGAAATAACTATGGACATTAAAATTAATTCCGTGCATTTTGACGCAGATGCCAGGTTGCTTGACTTTATCAATCAGAAAGTCAGCAAGCTGGAACAGTTTAGCGATGATATTATCAGTGCAGAGGTTTTTCTCAGGATTGAAAACGCACAGGACATGGAGAACAAGATAGCCGAAATAAAGCTTAATATGCCAGGCAACGGCCTGTTTGCAAAAAAACAGAGCAAATCATTCGAGGAAGCGGTAGACCTTTCTGCGGAAGCTGTAAGGAAACAGATCAAAAAGCACAAGGAAAAGCTCAGAAAAACCTGAACTATATATAAAAAAAATCCACTATTTTTGTGATTATAATTAAAATATTTATACATTTGCAAACCAATTTTAAGGGGTAATTCCCGTTCGTTCTTTTAATTGCCGATGTAGCTCAGTTGGTCAGAGCAGCTGATTTGTAATCAGCTGGCCGGGGGTTCGAATCCCTCCATCGGCTCGCTGACCAAAAGCACCGGGGAGATACCAAAGCGGTCAACTGGGGCAGACTGTAAATCTGCTGGCGTATGCCTTCGGAGGTTCGAATCCTCCTCTCCCCACGCTTTTTATGCGGGAGTAGCTCAGTTGGTAGAGCATCAGCCTTCCAAGCTGAGGGTCGCGGGTCCGAATCCCGTCTCCCGCTCTTTTTTTGCCGATGTAGCTCAGGGGTAGAGCGCTTCCTTGGTAAGGAAGAGGTCATGGGTTCAACTCCCATCATTGGCTCGACCGGGGCGCGTTATTTAAACTTTGACATAAAATTCTAATAATCAAATTATCAAAAATAATTTTTAATAATTATGGCAAAAGAAAAATTTGACAGATCGAAACCACACGTCAATATTGGTACAATCGGGCACGTTGACCACGGTAAAACTACTTTGACAGCTGCTATTACACTTGTTCTTTCAAGAAAGGGATTATCCGAGATCAAGACTTTTGACCAGATTGATAATGCACCTGAGGAAAAGGCAAGGGGTATTACTATCAATACAGCACACGTGGAGTATCAAACGGCAAACCGGCACTATGCACACGTTGATTGTCCGGGTCATGCCGACTATGTGAAAAACATGGTGACTGGTGCTGCACAGATGGACGGCGCCATTCTTGTAGTTGCCGGCACCGACGGTCCGATGCCACAGACCAGGGAGCATATTCTTCTTGCCCGCCAGGTGAACGTACCGAGCATCGTAGTATTTATCAACAAGGTTGACCTGGTTGATGACCCGGAGTTGCTCGAACTTGTTGAAATAGAGGTTCGCGAATTGCTCAGCTTTTATGACTTTGACGGTGACAATGCCCCGGTTATTCACGGATCTGCACTTGGAGCACTTGACGGAGAAGAGAAATGGGAAGACAAGGTAATGGAACTGATGGAAGCCGTTGATACTTATATTCCGATTCCCCCAAGAGATGTTGAAAAGCCTTTCCTTATGCCTGTTGAGGATGTATTCTCAATTACAGGCCGCGGTACAGTTGCAACCGGAAGGATTGAGACAGGTGTGGTCAATACCGGAGATGAAATGGAAATGATAGGTCTGGGTGCACAGAAGAAGAAAACCGTTATTACCGGTGTTGAGATGTTCCGTAAGATACTTGACAGGGGTGAAGCCGGTGATAATGTGGGTCTTCTCCTCAGGGGAGTTGACAAGAAGGAGATAAAGAGGGGTATGGTAATTGCCAAGCCCGGCTCAATAACACCTCACACCAAGTTCAAGGCAGAGGTTTACGTTCTTAAGAAGGCTGAGGGTGGACGCCACACACCGTTTCACAACAACTACCGTCCACAGTTCTATCTCAGGACACTTGACGTTACCGGTGAGATCAAGCTGCCCGAAGGAACCGAAATGGTAATGCCCGGTGACAACGTAACTATCACCGTTGAACTTATTACACCGGTTGCAATCAACAAGAATCTCCGTTTTGCGATTCGTGAAGGTGGACGAACAGTGGGTGCAGGCCAGGTAATTGATATAGTTGACTAGAACCATATATAACTACGGGGCTCTGAGAGTCCCGGTTTTCCAGCAGGAACGGAATCTTTTTACGCTGTTGAATGGCGACAAACGGGTGTAGCTCAATTGGTAGAGTGGCGGTCTCCAAAACCGTTGGCTGGGAGTTCGAGTCTCTCCACCCGTGCTAATCAATCAAGATTATGAGAATTAAGACTTATTTCCAGGACGCTTTTAATGAGTTGATACATAAAGTTACATGGCCAAGTTACAGTGACCTGCAAAACAGTGCAGTGGTTGTAATGGTAGCATCATTTATTATTGCTATGATAATTTTTGGCATGGATTTTATATTTGAGAATGTAATGGAGGCGGTTTACAGCCTGTTCTACTAATTTGCAGGAGGAACCATGGCAGAAAAAAAATGGTATGTTCTGAGGGCTATCGGAGGGAAAGAGAAGAAGGTCAAGGAATACATAGAGAGTGAAGTCAGACGGCTTAAGCTGGATGACTATATATCACAGGTTTTAATACCCACTGAAAAAGTTTATCAGATTCGCAGCGGAAAGAAAATAAGCAAAGAGCGCAATTTCTTTCCGGGATATGTTCTGGTGGAGGCGATACTTGACGGTGAAATTCCGCATATTCTTGAGAATGTTCCCAATGTAATCGGTTTTCTTGGGGATAACAAGAAGGAACCCGTACCGCTCAGGCCATCCGAAGTAAACAGGATACTAGGTAAGGTTGATGAGCTGGCTGCAAGTGATGAAGAAATCAATGTGCCCTTTTTTGTCGGGGAAACGGTCAAGGTTGTTGACGGGCCTTTCAACAGCTTTTCAGGTGTTATTGAAGAGGTGAATGAGGAGAAAAAAAAGCTGAAGGTTATGGTCAAAATATTTGGAAGAAAGACACCGCTTGAATTGAGTTTCATGCAGGTGGAAAAGGAATAATTTTAATCCGGAACTGTTACGCATCTTTATAAAACATTTTATGATAGCTGGTTAATTTAAAATGCTTCCTGATCAGCTGTCAATTTTGAAAAACACAAAGTAAATTATGGCAAAGGAAATTGCTGGATTGATAAAATTGCAAATCAAAGGAGGGGCTGCAAACCCGTCACCTCCAGTTGGACCGGCCCTTGGTGCCAAGGGTGTGAACATTATGGATTTTTGCAAGCAGTTCAATTCAAGGACGCAGGGAAGTGCCGGCAAATTGCTTCCGGTGATAATTACGGTTTATTCGGATAAATCATTCGATTTTGTCGTAAAGAATCCACCGGTAGCCGTGCAGGTTCTGGAAACGGCCAAGTTGAAGTCTGGCTCTGAAGAGCCGAACAGAATAAAGGTTGCTTCCATTACATGGGATCAGGTAAAAAAGATTGCAGAAGAAAAGATGCCTGATCTGAATGCGTTCACTGTTGAATCTGCAATGAAAATGGTGGCAGGCACAGCCAGAAGTATGGGCATTACCGTAAAGGGAACCCCTCCGTTTGCTAATTAAAAAATCACTTCAATAAACAATGACTAAACTAACAAAAAACCGAAAGTCAGCCCTGGAAAAAGTTGAGCCGGGAAAGATATACAAATTGTCAGAAGCGGTAGGGTTGGTCAAGGAAATGACCAATACCCGTTTCGATGCTTCGGTTGATATAGATGTAAGGCTTGGAGTTGATCCCAGAAAGGCCAACCAGATGGTGAGGGGAGTTGTGACACTGCCGCATGGAACGGGAAAGAGCATTTCTGTTCTTGTTCTGTGTACGCCTGATAAGGAAGAGGAAGCAAAATCGGCAGGAGCCGATTTTGTTGGCCTGGATGAATATATAGAGAAGATAAAAGGCGGTTGGACAGATGTAGATGTGATCATAACTATGCCACCGGTAATGTCAAAGGTAGGACAGCTTGGCCGCATACTGGGGCCACGCGGTTTGATGCCAAACCCGAAAAGTGGTACAGTTACCATGGATATCGGTAAGGCGGTCTCTGATATAAAAGCCGGTAAAATTGACTTCAAAGTGGATAAGTATGGGATTATCCATACTTCAGTAGGCAAGGCTTCATTTGACCAGGTTAAGCTCGTTGAGAATACAAAAGAGTTTATCCAGACTATTAACAAGCTGAAGCCCGCTGCTTCCAAAGGCACTTATATCAGGAGCATATATCTTTCCAGCACTATGAGTCCGGGGGTCAGGATTGACCCGAAGTCAATCGATTAATGTTAATAAAATTAGTCCAATAAGCAATATGAAACTAGAAGAGAAAATAGCGATTGTTGATGATCTTTCTGAAAAGCTGGAAAAATTTGATCACTTTTATCTGGCAGATGTATCCAATCTCAACTCTGTTGAAACAAGCAAACTGAGAAGGAAATGCTTTGAAAAGGAGATCAAGTTGGTGGTTGTTAAAAACACTCTGCTTAAGAGAGCCCTCGAAAAATCAGATAAAAGTTTTGATGACCTCCTGGGTGTTCTGAAGGATCCGACATCGGTTATGTTTTGTGACACGGCGAATGTTCCTGGTAAACTCATAAAAGAGTTTCGAAAGAAACATGACCGTCCGTTGCTGAAAGCCGCATATGTTGAAGAGTCGGTTTATCTGGGCGATGATAAGCTTGAAATGCTCGCCAGCCTGAAATCAAGGGACGAAATGATTGCCGAAGTTGTACATATGCTGCAATCACCCGCAATTAAAGTTGTTTCCGGACTCAAGTCAGGAGGCGGCAAACTGTCGGGTATAGTAAAAACATTATCAGAAAAAGAAAAAAAACAATAAATTAACATTTAAACTATAAAAGAAATGGCAGATTTGAAAGCGTTTGCAGAGCAATTGGTTAATTTGACTGTAAAAGAAGTTAACGAACTAGCAGAGATCCTTAAGGAAGAATACGGTATTGAGCCGGCAGCTGCAGCTGCCGTAGCCGCTGCCCCGGCTGCTGCTGAGGGTGGTGAAGCTGAGGAGAAAACCCAGTTTGACGTTGTACTCAATGCGCCCGGCGGATCAAAGCTGCAAATTGTAAAACTTGTGAAAGAAATAACCAGCCTTGGCCTGAAAGAAGCTAAGGAGCTGGTAGATTCCGCTCCCAAGGCGGTTAAGGAAGGCGTATCAAAAGAAGAGGCCGAATCACTTAAATCACAATTAGAAGAAGCGGGAGCAGAAGTTGAACTTAAATAGACACAATTTAATGCTTTTGGTAACCAGGGGTTTAGAATCTTATTAAAAGGTTCTAACCCTTTTTGTTGTTATTATTGTTTAGGTTCACCTAATTTTTTATTTAAATGCGTTCACAAAACATTGAACAAAAAAGAGTAAGTTTTGCCACTTCAAAAAACCAATTGGATTACCCGGATTTCCTGGATATTCAGCTTAAGTCTTTTTCAGATTTCTTTCAGATGGGGACTTCTCCTGAACACCGGAAAAACGAGGGGCTTTTTAAGGTATTCAATGAAAATTTCCCGATAACAGATACAAGAAACAATTTTGTGCTGGAATTCATTGACTATTTTATTGATCCTCCCAGGTATACAATTGAAGAGTGCATTGAAAGAGGCTTAACATTCAGTGTTCCGCTAAAGGCTAAACTGAAGCTTTATTGTACGGATGCTGAGCATGAAGATTTTGACACGGTTATCCAGGATGTTTATCTAGGTACCGTGCCCTATATGACCGACCGTGGGACATTTGTCATAAACGGTGCAGAACGCGTAGTGGTTTCACAGCTTCACAGGTCGCCTGGTGTCTTTTTCGGACAGAGCATTCATGCCAACAGAACAAAACTCTATTCTGCAAGGATAATCCCTTTCAAGGGGTCATGGATAGAGTTTGCGACCGACATTAACAATGTGATGTACGCTTACATTGACAGGAAAAAGAAACTGCCTGTCACAACACTTCTCCGTGCTATTGGATTTGAAAATGACAAGGATATACTTGGCATTTTCGATCTGGCTGATGAGGTAAAGGTTTCGAAAACCGCACTGAAGAAGAATATTGGACGTAAGCTTGCCGCACGTGTTCTTAAATCCTGGATAGAAGATTTTGTAGATGAAGATACCGGCGAGGTGGTATCAATAGAGAGAAACGAAGTTATTATTGACAGGGAAACGGTAATTGAAGAAGAGCATATTGATGAGATAATCGATGCGGGTACACAAACTATACTACTTCATAAGGAAGATCTCAATCTTTCAGATTTTGCAATTATTTACAATACACTGCAAAAGGATCCCTGCAACTCGGAAAAGGAGGCGGTGCTCCACATTTACAGGCAGCTTAGGAATTCCGAGCCGCCGGATGAGGCAACAGCGCGTGATGTAATTGACAAGCTTTTCTTTTCAGACAAGCGTTATGACCTTGGTGATGTCGGCCGTTACAGGATCAACAAGAAGCTTGGACTTAACATACCGATTGACACAAAGGTTCTGACAAAGGAAGATATTATCAGTATTATCAAATATTTGATAAAGCTGATTAATTCGAAAACAAACGTTGACGATATCGACCACCTGAGCAACCGCCGTGTCCGTACCGTAGGTGAGCAGCTGGCCAACCAGTTTGGTGTGGGCCTTGCACGGATGGCCAGGACTATAAGGGAAAGAATGAATGTTCGCGACAACGAGGTTTTTCAGCCCGTTGATCTGATCAATTCAAAAACCCTCTCTTCGGTAATCAACTCCTTTTTCGGGACAAACCAGCTGTCACAGTTCATGGACCAGACAAATCCCCTTGCAGAAATGACCCATAAGCGCAGGATGTCTGCTTTGGGACCGGGTGGTTTGTCAAGGGAGCGTGCCGGGTTTGAAGTGAGGGATGTGCATTACACCCATTACGGCCGTCTTTGTCCTATTGAAACTCCGGAAGGGCCAAATATCGGTCTGATATCATCGCTTTGTATTTACGCAAAGATCAATGACCTGGGATTTATTGAAACACCTTACAGGAAGGTTAAATCCTCAAAGGTCAGTCTTGATTCTTCTGATATAACATACCTGAGTGCAGAAGAGGAAGAGGCGAAAATGATAGCCCAGGCTAATGCACCTTTGAATAATGACGGAACCTTTGTGAATCCCCGTGTAAAAGCGCGCTTTAACGGTGATTTCCCCCTGGCTGAAGGAGAGAGTGTTGAGCTGATGGACATATCTCCCAACCAGATCGCATCAATTGCAGCATCACTGATACCTTTCCTTGAGCACGATGATGCCAACAGGGCACTTATGGGCTCTAACATGATGCGACAGGCAGTGCCGCTGCTTGAGCCGGAAGCGCCCATAGTGGGCACCGGACTTGAGAAGAATGTAGCACAGGATTCGCGTGTTCTTTTCACCGCTGAAGGTGACGGGCTAGTTGAATATGCAGATGCGAATGAGATAGTTATAAGGTATACCCTTACAGAACGGGAAAAATTCGTAAGTTTCGTCCCGGAGGTTAAACGTTATAAACTTCCCAAGTTCAGCAAAACAAACCAGAACACCATTATCAACCTCAAACCGGTTGTTTCGAAGGGCGATAAGGTGGTTAAAGGACAAATTCTTACCGAAGGGTATGCAACCGACAAAGGAGAGCTGGCTCTGGGAAGGAACCTGATGGTGGCTTTTATGCCCTGGAAAGGTTACAACTTCGAGGACGCAATAGTATTATCCGACAGGATCGTTCGTGAAGATATTTTCACTTCCGTGAATGTGGATGAGTACATTCTGGAGGTAAGGGACACTAAGAGAGGTGTTGAGGAGCTTACATCGGATATACCAAACGTAAGCGAAGAAGCTACCAGGAACCTTGATGAGAATGGAATAATCCGCATCGGCGCCGAAGTGAATCCGGGAGATATACTTATAGGAAAGATAACCCCCAAGGGTGAATCAGATCCTTCTCCCGAAGAAAAGCTTCTTAGAGCTATATTTGGCGACAAGGCAGGAGATGTGAAAGATGCATCACTTAAAGCCCCACCCTCGTTGTACGGGGTTGTGATCGAAAAGAGGCTTTTTTCAAGGGCCGCGAGGGATAAAAAAGGCAAACTCTCTGAAAAGGCGGTACTGGATAAGTTTGATCAGGAGCTTAATCAGAAGGTTGATGAGCTTACAGCAAAGCTGGTTGACAAGCTTTTCATACTTGTAAACGGGCGAACTTCCCAGGGTGTGAAAAATTACCTGAACCAGGAAGTGGTGCCGAAGGGTATTAAGTTCACACAGAAGTCGCTGCAGGAAATTGATTACCTGAACGTGAACCCAAACAAGTGGACAACCGATAAGGAGAAGAACGAGACAATAAAAGAGCTTCTCCGGAACTACACTACAAAGTTCAAGGAGCTGGATGCGCTCTACAAGAGGAAAAAATACAATGTGACAATAGGAGATGAGTTGCCTGCCGGTATAGTTCAGCTTGCAAAGGTTTACATTGCAAAGAAACGCAAGGCGAAGGTAGGTGACAAGTTTGCAGGCCGTCACGGCAACAAGGGCATTGTTTCCAAGATTGTAAGGGCTGAGGATATGCCTTTTCTTGAAGACGGAACGCCCGTTGATATTGTGCTCAATCCGCTTGGCGTACCTTCAAGGATGAACCTTGGACAGATATATGAATCAGTTCTCGGCTGGGCGGGCCATAAGCTTGGGATCAAATTTGAATCCCCTGTTTTTGACGGTGCAAAAATTGACCAGATAAATGAATATACTGAAAAAGCCGGTGTTCCAAGTTACGGCAAGACTTACCTTTATGATGGTGGAACCGGCGGCCGTTTCGACCAACCTGCCACTGTGGGGGTAATTTATATGATGAAACTGGGGCATATGGTTGATGATAAAATGCATGCCCGGTC
>SLCF01000160.1 GCA_007125955.1 Bacteroidales bacterium
CCTCCCTTCCTGCTTCCTCAAGTACTTTGATGCCTCTCCCTCCCTTCCTGCTTCCTCAAGTGCTTTACTGTCTATCCCTCCTTTTCTGCTACCTCAAGTGCTTTGAGACGTTTGAGCAGCGGTGGATGGGAATAGTTGAAAAATACATATGCCGGGTGCGGTGTTAGATTGCTCAGGTTCTTGGCCGACAGCTTTTTAAGCGCCCCGGCCAGGTCGTCAGGATTGTGTCTGACAGCAGCGAACCTGTCCGCTTCAAACTCATTCTTCCTTGAAAGGATATTGGTGAATATCCCTATAACCGTTGAAACCGGTGTGTAAAGGATCGAAAATGCCAGGAGTCCCATATGGAATGAAGCCTCTTCTGCTCCAAGTGCCTGCGAAAGCTGCGGATTGTCAATGAAGAGGGAAAGAAGCCATAATGAAAAACCGGTAGTAATAAGCGAAATTACAAGCCCCGTTCTTATATGCTTCTTTTTGAAGTGGCCAATCTCATGACAAAGCACGGCAACTATCTCATTGTTTTTAAGGTCGTTGATAAGAGTGTCGAAAAGCACGATCCTTTTCTTACGCCCCAGTCCGGCAAAATAGGCATTCGATTTCGAAGAGCGTTTTGAACCGTCTATCACGAACACATCGTCAAGCTGAAAATCTGTTTTCCGGGCCATCTCCCCTATCTCCTGCTTCAGTTCCCCTTCCTCAAGTGGTGTCTGCTTGTTGAAAAGAGGGACTATAAGGGTGGAATAGAACATATTCATAAATATCATGAAGAGTCCTGCCGTTATCCATGCAAACACCCAGAACCATTCGGTTGTCAGCAAATAGAACCAGGTTACAAGGGCAAGGAGCCCCCCTCCTATAATTATTGACAGCAGCCATCCTTTCAGCTTGTCTGTTACAAAAACAGAAGGTGTTGTTTTATTGAAACCGAAGCGTTCTTCAATCACAAATGTATGGTAAACCTGGAAAGGAATGTTAACAATGTCCGATGCCAGCATAAGCATCCCGAAGAACAGAAGGGATACTGCCACGGGATGCCCCGCTATCCCCTGGGCAATATTGTCAGCTAACGCAAAGCCGCCCAAGAAGAGCATCAGCAGTATCAGTACAAGGTTGAATGCACCGGTAATAAGGGAAAACCTTCTGTTTACCTGTTCGTAGAGAACAGATTTCCGGTATTTTTCCTCATCCCAGACACCTTTCAGTTCATACGGAAGCTTTTCCGAACGCTTAAGCGAATTGAGATATTCCAGAACAGCATCGAGAAAATACTGTCCGGTTAAAAGAACTGCAATTATATAAAGAAGCATAATCTGTTTCGGTTTTGTTTTTTACCGGCTTACTGAACGGGTATCTGCCGGTCAATTCTCTCCTTTTTACTTTCCCTCTCTTCAAGTATTTCCAGATACATTCTCATCCCCCTTGAATCCCTTAGTTCCAGAGCCTTTCTTAGCCAGTCAATTGCCAGCGAATAGCTTCCCCTCATTTCCGAAATGAAAGCCATATTGAAAGAAGCTGCAGCTGCAAGCGGTTTGTACCAGTGGTCGGTCAGTGGAATGAGCATCTCTGCGGCATCTTCCCAGCGATGCCGGTCTATCATGCCTGCTCCGGATCTCAGCCTTGGAATAAACTGTGAAGAATAAAACATTCTCTCGTCAATTACCCAGTGGGGCGCTATTCTTCTGCCGTATTTAAGGCTTGCAAAATAGGCAGACTCCATCCACGCTTCTTCCCTGGAAGGTATAGCATTCCTGGCTCTTCCCAGGTTGGCGGAATTGCTCCCCCACCTCAGCGTATCAACAAAACGGTGTTCGTCGATAATCTCTGCGTTATAACCGTCATATATTCGCCAAAGGACTTCCATCATCTGGTAGAGTGTCACCTCGTACCTTCCTCCCCTTGAAATCGTTCTTGTCGAATCATTAAAGCTGATATATTCAAGAGATATGAGCGCATCAGCTTCCAGGGAGTCCACAAGCTGGTATATAAAACCCGGATTGAGCGGATCAGGCTCCTGAAGGCTGTCGGTGTAAAAGGTCTCCAGAATCTTTGTTGTGTCGATGAACTCGAACCGCGGTGTTTCATTCAGAATATCCGCCAGGCTGAATATGCTTTCGGTAGATGCAATGTTGAGAAGTTCAAGCATCTTTTCCTGCTCACTGGCCGCACTGTTTTCTTCAAGTGTATCGGCCGGCAGGTAAATATTGCGGTTCAGAAGCATCAATTCCGCAATATTTTGGGGCACGGCTATCTCAGCAGGCTCCAGCACCTGGACATCCGTATAGTAGGTTGTTATGCAGGAAGACGTGGCCAATACCACCGCAAACGCCGTGACCAGGCTCAGTTTGAATCGCATATTCAGTCTCGGTTAATTATATATCAGGTATTCATTGCGCCGCAAACGGAGATTACCTGTCCGCTTATGTAGTCTGAAAGGTCGGATGCCAGAAATAGCACAGCATTTGCAACATCATCTGTTGTGCCGGCACGCTTAAGGGGTATCTGCTTCACCCATTCGTTCCTTACATCTTCAGGCAGCTTTTCGGTCATTTCAGTCATAATGAACCCGGGTGCAATTGCATTACACCTTATACTCCTTGATCCCAGCTCTTTTGCAACCGATTTGGTAAAACCTATTATTCCTGCCTTTGATGCCGAGTAATTTGACTGGCCCGCATTTCCGCTAACGCCTACAACGGAGCTCATATTGATTATAGAGCCCGATTTCTGTTTCAGCATAACCGGCTGGACAGCCTTGGTATAGTTGAAAACCGATTTCAGGTTTACCCTGATTACGTCATCCCACTGCTCCTGGGTCATCCGCATCAGCAGGGTATCCTTTGTTATCCCTGCATTGTTGACAAGAACGTCAATCCGGCCAAAATCCCTTGCAATCTCCTCCACTGTTTTTGCTGTCTGTTCAAAATCGGAAGCGTCGGATGCATAGCCTTTTGCTTTTACACCCAAACCTTCCAGCTCCTCTTCAAGCTTTTTGGAGGTTTCGTCCATCGCAAGGTCGGTAAAGGCCACATTGGCTCCCTGTTTCGCGAATTCCACGGCTATTCCGCGGCCTATCCCCCTGTTGGCCCCTGTAATTATGGCGGTTTTTCCTTTTAATAGTTCCATTGTTATAAAATATATATAGTTAATAATTGGTTCAATTTACCGTTAAAGTGTTGAAGTGTAACGGACTTCATTCAGGAAGTTTGTAAGCTGCTTCCATTTAACCGAGAGCTTCCGATATGGTCTTCCCAATATCGGCGGGAGATTCCACAACATGGATACCGCATTTTTTCATGATCTCCATTTTGGCAGCCGCAGTATCGTCTTTACCTCCAACAATTGCTCCTGCATGTCCCATTCTGCGGCCTTTTGGAGCGGTTTTGCCTGCAACAAATCCCACAACCGGCTTGGTAGAGTTCTCCCTGATCCATTCCGCCGCATCTGCTTCCATACTGCCGCCTATCTCGCCTATCATTATTATACCTTCCGTCTCTTTATCCTCCATGAACATCTTTACAGCATCAAGAATGGAAGTCCCAACTATAGGGTCTCCGCCTATGCCAATGCAGGTAGATTGACCCAGCCCCGATTTGGTCACCTGGTCAACCGCCTCGTAAGTGAGTGTGCCGGAGCGTGAAACAATTCCAACGGTGCCTTTTTTATGGATAAAACCTGGCATTATCCCCACTTTCGCCTCTTCCGGGGTGATTATGCCCGGACAGTTAGGGCCTATCAGCCTCGAACTCTTTCCTTCAAGGTAATGCTTTACCTTTATCATGTCGGATGTGGGAATTCCTTCAGTAATGGCAACAATTACTTTTACTCCGGCTTCGGCAGCCTCCATTATTGCATCTGCAGCAAAAGCAGGCGGCACAAAAATAACCGAAGTATCTGCACCGGCCTCGTTCACTGCATCGGCAACGGTGTTGAATACAGGCTTGTCAAGGTGCTTTTGTCCGCCCTTCCCGGGAGTAACCCCGCCAACAACATTTGTACCGTACTTAATCATTTGTCCGGCGTGGAAGGAACCTTCGCTTCCGGTGAAACCCTGTACAATAACGCGTGACTTACTGTTTACAAGAATGCTCATTTAGATATGATTTGTGATTTGTTACTTTTTAATAAAAATTTTCAACCCTTTTTACACGATAAAAGTACTTTTTTTATGGTTTATTTCAAAACTATTCACTGCTGTGTTGATTCAGCTATTCCGGTTTTATAACTCACGATATAAAATTCAGTTCTTTTACACGATAAAAAGCCGATAATTGGCTAATTTTGCGAAATAACCGAGAAGAAATGGAATCAGAAACAACCATAGTAGCGCCTGCCACACCGCCCGGACACAGTGCTGTTGCATTGATCAGACTAAGCGGGCCGGAAGCAGTTGAGATTTGCAGCAAGGTTTTTGCACCTGCAGCGAAGGGTAAAAAGCTGTTGCATCAGAAACCCAATACTGTGCACTTCGGAAGAGTGTGTGACGGGGAGGATATTATCGACGAAGTGCTTGTCACAATCTTCAGGTCACCCCATTCGTACACAGGAGAGGATGTTGCTGAGGTGTCCTGCCACGGCTCTCCTTATGTGCGCCAGAGGGTTCTTCAGCTTTTCATTGACAGGGGTGCGGTAATGGCGCGCCCTGGCGAATTCACCAAAAGAGCTTTTCTCAACGGAAAAATGGATCTTATGCAGGCCGAAGCTGTAGCCGATCTCATTCAATCTTCCTCCGGGGCATTTCACGATGTTGCCATCAATCACATGCGGGGAGGCTTTTCTGCAGGTATAAAAGAGCTTCGCAGCAAGCTGCTGGAATTTTCTTCACTTATAGAGCTGGAGCTTGATTTCAGTGAAGAGGATGTTGAATTTGCCGACAGGCGGAAACTTATGTCACTCCTTACTGAGATCAGTGAAAGACTGGAAAGTCTCACCGGCTCCTTTTCATTCGGCAATGCACTCAGGAACGGTCTGCCTGTTGTAATTGCGGGCAAACCCAATACAGGCAAATCCACTCTGCTGAATGCGCTCCTTGAAGAGGAGAAAGCACTTGTTTCGGAAATTCCCGGCACTACAAGAGATTCCATTGAGGATATTATCCACCTTGAAGGAATAGCTTTCCGCTTTATTGATACAGCGGGAATAAGGGAAACCACTGAAAAGATCGAGGTAATGGGCATAAAGCGAACGATGGAAAAGATTCGCACCGCATCTGTTATTTTGCTTATGGTGGAAGCAACCGATACACACGAACATATTGACCATCTGGTAAGAGGATTGAGGGAAAAACCCGAATTCAGAAACAGGAGAATGATACTTCTTATCAATAAAAGCGATCTTGGGACGGCAGATTATGCATCAGCCGGGAAAAAGAACTTCCCCTCGCTCGGGGAGAAGGATCAGCTGGCAGTTATTTCAGCAAAAAAGGGAAGCGGACTGGACAGGTTGAAAGAGTTGCTGGTTGAAATGGTGCAGAAAGACCGCCCCGGAGAAGGAGATGTTGTGGTTACAAATGCCCGTCATTACGAGGCGCTTAAAAAAGCACACGAGTCAGTTATCAGAGCAGGAGAAGGACTTGAAAACGGACTGCCGGCTGACCTGGTAGCAATGGATATCAGGGATGTACTGCATCATCTTGGCGAAATATCGGGGGATATCACAACAGAAGAGATACTGGGCAATATCTTCAAAAATTTCTGTATCGGTAAATGATTGAAGCAACAACTCAGGGCGGACCTTTATACCCAATATGATATAATTTTAGCTCAATTATTTGTTTTTATACCCAAAAAGGTATAATATTGTATTGAAATCTATTATTATACCCTAAAAGGTATAGTTATGCAAAATGAATTATCAAAGTTTGTAAAAGATCGCCGCAAACTACTTGGTTTGACACAAGAAGAATTAGCGGAGAAAGCAGGAGTAGGACTCAGATTTATTCGCGATTTAGAGCAGGGGAAGAAAACCTTGCGAATGGATAAGGTAAACCAGGTATTGGCTTTATTCGGTCACAAATTATTACCGGCGAATCAAAAAAAATAAACGATGAGTAGAAGAGGAAAAGTGTTTTTCGGGGACAGGTTTTGTGGTATTATTGAAGAAACGGAAACTGGTTATCGTTTTACTTATAATCCTGAATACTTAGTTAATAAGGAATCTAAAGCAGTAAGTAAAACGTTACCATTATCAAAAAGAGCATTCACTTCAAAAACTATGTTTCCGTTTTTTGATGGGTTAATTCCTGAAGGATGGTTGTTAGATATAGCAGAAAAACATTGGAAGATAGATAAACGAGACCGTATGGGGTTGTTACTTGCATGTTGTAATGATTGTATTGGTGCAGTTAGTGTTAAATCATTAAATGAAGAGGAATGAGAAACAAGTGTTTATATTGCTATCAAGACAATAACACAGGAATAAAAGATTTTCACCCTTCTTGCAGCAAAAAAATATTTGGAACAGAAGAACCTCCGGTTTTGGATTATACTTTTTCAGAAATGTCAAAACTTGCAGAAACTGTTATAAGCAATAGTGTTACTGTTCCTGGTATTAATGCAAAGTTGTCTTTACATTTGAATAATAATGGTGGAAGGCCTTTAAAATTTACACTGGTTGGATTGTGGGGAGCTTATATATTAAAACCTCCAACCCCTTATTATCCACAATTGCCAGAAAATGAAGATTTAATTATGCATTTGGCAGAATTATTTAAAATACAAGTTGTACCACACTCATTAATAAGATTAAAATCAGGTGAGTTAGCTTATCTTACAAAACGTGTTGATCGTGATAAGAAAGGCAAGCTACATATGGAAGATTTTTGCCAGTTGTCTGAACGGCTTACAGAAGATAAATATAAAGCATCTATGGAACAAGTTGGGAAATTAATACTTAAATATTCATCTAATCCATTACTTGATGCATTAACGTTTTTTGAAGTTGCTGTGTTTTCTTTTTTAACAGGCAATGCCGATATGCATTTAAAGAATTTTTCCTTATTAGATTTCAGAACAGGAATGACAG
The DNA here is from genome assembly GCA_007125955.1 of Bacteroidales bacterium. Lineage (GTDB taxonomy): Bacteria > Bacteroidota > Bacteroidia > Bacteroidales > PUMT01 > PUMT01. Next base: position 7,021 of record SLCF01000160.1, read on the forward strand.
GTTTATCTCCTGCTTATGATATGCTTTCAACCAGACTTATAATATCAGAGAAGGATGATAATGAAGAAATGGCTTTAACGTTAAATGGAAGAAAAAGAAATATTAAACTGGAAGATTTATACGTATTTGGAGAAAGATTAAAACTTACTGATAAGCAGTTACAAAATTCTTTAAACAAATTTTCAAAACACTTTGATAGAGTATTGAATTTCATTGATAGTTCTTTCCTTTCGCATGATTTTAAAGAATTATTTAAGGAGCTGATTCAAAGTCGTGCTGAAAAACTAAAATTGTAGTTATTAAATAAGTATAACTGGTGAAACATCATTAATGGGCGCCATTATTTTCACCGATCTAAATGCTTGTTAATCAGCGATAATAATTTGTTGCACTCAATCGGCTTTGTTATAAAATCGTTGCAACCCGCTTCAAGCGCCCTCTCACGGGTTCCCTTCATAACATGAGCTGTCTGGGCAATTATCGGTATGCTCCTGTTGAAGATCCTGATTATCCTTGCAGCTTCGAACCCGTCCATTACCGGCATCTTCAGGTCCATAAGAATCAGCGATGTATCCGGATTATTCTCAAGGGTTTTTATGGCCTCTTCACCGTTCACTGCCCTGAGGATATTATACCCTTTCTCTTTCAGCACTATTTCCAGAAAACAGAAACTCAGCTCATCATCCTCGGCAATCAGTATTTTCCCTGCATACTTCATTTTTTCAGATAAACTTTCCTCAACTATATCCGGTTCTTTTTCCTCTGTTTTTTTGTGCGGCAGGGAAAAAAAGAATGAAGAACCTCTGCCCTCTTCTGATTCAGCCCATATCTTACCCTGCAGTTTTTCAACATAAGCTTTTGCTATCGGTAATCCAAGTCCGGATCCCTCGTAGGGCCTGGTGCTACTGACTTCGGCATGGACAAAACGGTCAAAAACAGCTTCAAGCCGGTCTGCCGGTATCCCGGAACCCGTGTCTTTCACAAAAAAGACCAGGGAATTGTCTTCAATGTAATTACCGAAAACAACTCCGCCTTCATCAGTGAATTTGATTGCATTATTCAGGAGGTTTGTCAAAACTCCTTCCAGTTTGTGCCTGTCAGTTAGTATTATCGCATTTTTGCCTTTCAACTCTTCTTTCATTTCAAGTGAAAGTCCCTTCTCTTCAGCCTGCCTGCCGAAAAAATCAAGATGGTAATTCATTACCCTGCTGATATCCGTTTCTGAGATATTTACATCGAGCTGCTCTGACTCTATCCTCGAAATCTCGATTATATCGTTTATTGTTGTCAGCAGTCGCTTGGCACTTACATTAACGATCCCGAAATATTTTTCCTTCGTATCTCCATCCAGTCCGGGATATTTCAACAGGTCGATAAACCCCAGGATACCGTTCATGGGGGTGCGTATTTCGTGGCTTACATTTGCCAGGAATGCCGATTTGAGCCTGTCGCTCTCTTCCGCCTTTTCCTTTGCAGACTTAAGATCTTCTATCAGACTGAAACGCTCCGATATTTTCAATACATTGTTCATCAGAAGTTGCAGTTGCCTGGCATCAGAACTGTCGTAAGGCTCTTTTTTGTTTGCCACTCCTGCTACAACAACTATCTCCCCGTCAATTATTACAGGTACGGTCAGAAACCTTCTAAGTGTTACATGACCTTCGGGCACCCCCTTCATGTAGGGATTACCGGCTTTGTAATCATTGATGATAATGGGTTTTCGCTGTCTTACAGCTTCACCCCAGCAGCCTGTCTCATCCAGGCTATAAACCGTATAGGGATCTTTAACAGAACACTCCTTCAGTACACCCTTTGACCATGTATTGAGTATGAACTGTCTCTTCTCCTCGCTGTAATAAAAAATAAAGCCTAATTTGCTTTTTGTAAGCACTATACCTTCATTCAGGGCATGATCAAAAAGCTCCTGCCTTGTACCGGATGAAATCTGAGATATACGAAGCAGGCTTTCAAGCCTTTCGTTGTTGAGCTCCAGCTTTTTTTGCTGTTGCATAAGAAGATCTTCAGCAATTGCCCGCTCGCTTATGTCCCTTATTATCATGTTTGTTCTTGGCTCTCCTTCCTTGTTATAATAAACTGAGGATGTAATTTCTCCCGGGAACCTTCTGCCGTCCTTTCTTTTGAAAGTCAGTTCACCTTTGGCGCTTCCCTGTTTTTGCCTTTTTTCAAGCAGTCCGGGCAGCCGGGGATCATCCGTGTCAACAAGACCTTCCCTTCCCGCATTTAATATTTCCTGCTCGGTCATTCCGAACATTTCACATGCTGCCCTGTTTGCAGAAATAATCTTCCCGTCGGGAACGGTAAGAAGAATGGCATCCATGCTGTTTTCCTGCAGCAGCTTGTATCGCTCCCCACTTTCTATCAGCTTTTTCTCCTGCGTAATGTCGATGAAAAGTGTTGAAAAATAACCCTTCTTATCAGAGAAAGCATGAACTTTGTACCACCTGTCAAGGGGCTTGCTGTATTGCTCGAATAACTCATCTCCTTCTTCTGCAGCAATTCTGCCGTATTCACCTATCCAGTCGAACTTCGACTTTTCAATGCCGGGTAGAACTTCTTTAACGCTTTTATTGATAATATCTGAGGCGTTCAGACCTGTCATTTCTTCGAAACCCCTGTTTGCTTCAAGGAAGATGTAGTCAACAGCCTTACCGTTCTTTCCGTAAATAACCTTGTGGTATGCGTATCCGAAAGGAGCATTGATAATAACCGACCGGTAATGTTTTTCCTCCATGATTTAAAGAATGTATAGAGGACCAATACAGCAAACTTATGAATTATTATGCAGAATTAAAATATTCCGTTCATTTAAAAGTGCTTAAAAAACTGAAAAAAGATGTTATTCAGCAGGGGGTGGTTATCTATTAAGATCTGACCGGTTCGTCCTTTGAGCTGAACTCCGATGTGAAATGGAACTCTATTTCCGGATGTGCCTCCATGTTGATCTTCAGCATCCATTCGCTCTCAGCCATGAAAACGGGTCTGTTCTCCTTGTCGTATGCAATGTGCCGGCTGTTCACTGAAATGAACTTTTCAAGCAGTTTTTTTTCATTGCAGGTGATCCAGCATGCCCTGTGGTAGTTTAAAGGCCTGAAGGAGCATGCCGCGCCGTATTCATGCAGAAGCCTGAAACGGATCACTTCAAACTGCAGCTCTCCTACAGTGCCAATAACTTTTATGTTGCCCTGCTCTTTCAGGAAAAGCTGCGCAACCCCTTCGTCTGTAAGCTGTCTTACTCCTTTTTCAAGCTGCTTGCTTTTCATCGGGTCTTCGTTCACCAGTTCCCTGAATATCTCCGGGGAGAAGCTCGGTATTCCCCTGAAGGAAAGTTCTTCGCCTTCGGTTAGGGTATCACCTATCTTGAATATCCCCGTATCATACAATCCCACCACATCACCCGGGAAAGCCTCTTCAACAAGGCTTTTCTCCTCGGCCATGAAGGTAGCCGGACTGGAGAACCTCACTTTCCTGCCAAGTCTTGTATGGTAATAAAAAACATTCCTCCTGAAGCGCCCCGACACAATCCTGCAGAAAGCGATCCTGTTACGGTGGTTTGGGTCAATATTGGCGTGTATCTTGAAGATAAAACCGGTGAAAGCCTCCTCAGAAGGCATTATGGTTCTTTTGTCAGTATCAGAGCTTCCCGGAGGCGGGGAAATATTTACAAAAGTTTCGAGCATCTCCTTCACCCCGAAATTGTTTATGGCGCTTCCGAAAAAGACCGGCGCAAGGTAACCTTCCCTGTACAAGCCTTCGTCAAATTGCTCATAAACCTCCTCTATCAGTTCAGCTTCCTCTTTCAGCTTCC
>SLCF01000069.1 GCA_007125955.1 Bacteroidales bacterium
CAGGACAAGCATACACACTATACACCGGTACCAAGCCGCGCAAGGATATATATAACACCCCAGGTGAGCAACGGTTATGTTGTATTTGTACCTGACATCAATCCTTACATTGACGGATACCCGGGTCACAGCTCCTACAATTCGATAGTGAGCGGAACCAAGGCAATGCTGAACAGGTACGGTTTCATTGACCGCGAAAATATAGGTCTTTCAGGTCAGAGCTGGGGAGGCTACCAGATCGCCTATCTTATTACAGAGACCAATATGTTCAAGGCAGCTGTATCAGGAGCCCCTGTAAGCAATATGTTCAGTGCCTATGGCGGGATACGCTGGGCAAGCGGAAGAAGCCGTCAGTTCCAGTACGAAGAGACCCAGAGCCGTATTGGCGGCACTCCCTGGGAAATGCCGCTTCGGTACCTCGAGAATTCTCCCCTGTTTTTTGCCGACAAGATAGAGACACCCGTTATGATCATGCATAATGATGCAGACGGTGCAGTCCCCTGGTACCAGGGGATAGAGTTTTATATGGCTTTGAGGCGACTTGATAAACCTGCATGGCTGCTTAATTACAATGATGAAGCCCACAATCTGGGAAGGTGGCCAAACAGGATTGATTATGATATACGCATGAACCAGTTCTTTGACCATTACCTGAAGGGAGAGCCCGCACCGGTATGGATGAAGGAGGGAATTCCTGCCGTTAAGAAAGGGTTGATAGACGGGTATGAGCCTGCCGGAGAGTGATTGTTCAGGGAAAGCTGAATTCAGCTTTCCCTCTTTTTCATATTAAAGATCTTTTCGAACAGGGGCGACCTTATAAAATCTTCAATAATTTTGCCGTGGTCAAAGCCTAGCGGGGGAAGGCCGCCAATGGTATGCCAGACTGCATTTACGGCATCAGTGTTTCCTTTAACCCGGGGTATCTGCCCGCCCGCATATCCGTAAAATGCAAGCGTGACTGTCCGCCCTCTCGGATCCCTGTCAATTGCACTGTATACTCTGAATTGAAAGAGCCTGAGTCCGGACAGTCCGGTTTCTTCCTCAAGCTCCCTTGCCGCTGTTTCCTCGATAGTTTCATCCATATCCATGAATCCGCCGGGAAGCGCCCACATACCTTCAAAGGGCCAGTTTTTTCTCTGTATAAGCAAAAGGTGAGCATTTTCCCTGTTGCCGGCAAATACGAGACAATCGGCTGTAAATGAAGGTCGTGGATATTTGTATGTGTAGCTCATTTTTCACAGTAATGGTAAGTTTGCAATTAAGATACAAAGGAATGAAAAGAATAATCAACAGCAAAAATGATATAAAAAATCATTACATTTCCCCTGTAAACAAAAGCTAAAAATTTGGATTTTCCATGCAAATGTTTTTTCATCAGTCCGTGTGTCATTAAAAAAATGTCATATATATTTGTTACAGATTGAGGAGTTGAACAAAAAGTATGGAATAACAGTTAAAGATGTACATGAATTTTTTTAAAACTATAAAACAGAACAGGCATAACATAAAAGTTGGGACTCTGTTTTTTCTGACAGCCCTGCTTATTGTCTACATTTTGCCACGTGAAGGGACTTTCCGTTATGAGTACCAGAGGGGCCGCCCGTGGCTTCATGAAACACTAATTGCACCCTTTGATTTTCCCATATATAAATCTGATGCAGAGCTTTCTGCTGAAAGGGACAGTGTAAGGCAGAGTGCTGCCCCGTATTTTATTTATGACAGTCTTATTTACTTGGAGGTGGCAGAAAAGTTTGAATCTGAAACAGAAGAGGAATGGGAGAATTTTTTGATCCGGAGTTTCAATATCGGGGAGGAAACTGTTGAAGATTTTCTCAGAAACAATCCGGCTTTGCGCGAGCATAAAAACAGGTATTTTGACACTATCTCCGGATTAATTGAGGATATATACATGGCAGGCATCAAAGAGCCTGTTGACGAATCGGATATACCCGTTGACACTGAGGATGAGGTTGTTATATTGATAAACAATATTGGACAGAGGTTTCCTGCAGAACGGCTTTATACACAGAAAAATGCCTACGAGAAAGTTGCCGGTGCCGTTGCAGATTTCAGAGAAGATGCCGGGACAAATATTCAGTTGCAGGTTTTATCATTTTTTGGCTCAACCGATTTCTCCGACTATATTGTTGCAAATGTTTTTTATGACGGAGAAACAACCAACAGGGTTTTGCAGAGTATGCTGGATGAGATCTCCCTTGCCAGGGGAATGGTACAGTCAGGCGAAAGGATTGTCTCAAAAGGTGATCTGATAACCGGAGAGGTGTTCCTGATACTTGAATCTCTTAAAACAGAGTACGAGGCGAGATACAGGGGCACCAACCTCAACCTGATATTATTGGGACAGCTTATACTTGTGCTTTCGGCAGTTTTTGTTCTTTATCTCTTCCTGTTCAATTTCCGCAGGGAAATTTTGCTTAATCTGAGAAAGACAATGTTCATCCTTTTCATCACCCTGCTGATGGTCCTTGTTGCTATTATGCTTATACGGTTCAGTGAACTGAGCTATTATATAATACCATTTGCAATTGTACCTATTATTGTACGCACATTTTACGATGAACGGCTGGCACTTTTCCTTCATATAATATTGCTGCTTATAGTCGGATTTTTTGTGCCAAACAGCTTTGAGTTCATTTTCCTCAACTTTATGATAGGGATAGTGGCAATATTCACTTTATCAGGTCTGCATCGCAGAAGCAAACTGTTTCTTACAGCAGCGATAATAATTTTGTCCTATTCCGTCCTCTATTTCGGTATTGCAGTTATACAAGAGAGGAGCATTGAAGGTATAAACTGGTTTAACTTTGCCTGGTTTGG
>SLCF01000062.1 GCA_007125955.1 Bacteroidales bacterium
GGGGGAGCAAAGCTTTCTGCCGATACGGAACTTTTCCTCAGAGATGCGCGATTCCCTTACGCTATTGGCTACGGACTGACAGAAACATCACCCTTGCTTGCAGGATGCAGTCCTTCAAAAACCCGGTACCGCTCAACAGGTTTCTCCCTTCCGGGACAGGAGCTGAAAATACTTAACCCCGATCCGGTAACCGGGGAAGGCGAGATTATTGCCAGGGGGCCTAATGTAATGCAGGGATATTACATGGATGAGAAAAGCACAAAGGAAGCTTTTACTGAGGATGGCTGGTTCAGGACGGGAGACCTTGGCATACTTGACGAAAACAACTACCTTTATATCAAAGGAAGGCTGAAAAACATGATAGTGAGCTCCACAGGGGAAAACATATATCCCGAGGAGATCGAGAGCGTTATTAATACGCAGACGCATGTACTGGAATCGATTGTTTACGAAATAAAAGGGAAGCTGGTCGCACGAGTCCACCTCAACTACGACGAACTGGAGAAGCATTACCGTTACTTCAGGAAAACGGCACACACAATGCAGTCGAATATGAAAGCGGATGTCAGGGAAAAACTTGAAGAAATTAAAAAAAGGGTAAATGCAGAACTTAACAAGTTTTCCCGTCTGTCTTCAGTTCATGAGCAGCAGGACCCCTTTGAAAAAACCCCGACAAAGAAAATAAAGAGGTTTCTCTATAAGGATTGACAGGCCGCTTCTGATGTCAACTCCATCAGGAAGCAATCAATTATTCTCCGGAAGAAAACCGTGAAACAGGTTTCTACAATAAGGGGACAGAATCTTCCAGCCGGATCCCCCTTGAGCCCTTTACCAGGATGAAAGCATTTTCAGGTTTATTTGTCCTGAGCCAGAGATTCAGCTCTGCGGTTGTTTTAAAAAACTTAAAGGGATAGAGATCTTTATGCAACATGAAATTTTCACCCACAAGCAATACATTGTTAAAAGAGAGCTCTTTCAGCAACTCAAGGATAGCAATGTGCTCTTCCCTGGAATAATTGCCCAGCTCAAGCATATCCCCGAGGATAAGCCATTTCCTCCCTCCCTCCATCCCGGCAAACTCATTTATTGCCAGCTTCATGCTCACCGGATTGGCATTATATGAATCAAGGAACAAACGGTTGGAAGCGGTTTCGGTTATTTGTGAACGGTTGTTCCGGGGAGTGTACATCTCAAGGGCTTCCTTCACCAAATCCTGGCTTACACCAAAATTTCTCCCTATACATGCTGCAGCAGTTATATTTTCACTGTTGTATCTGCCTGTAAGCCTGGTGTGCACAACCTCCTTCCCACTGACCGACCTGCCGGAGATTACCATTGTAAGAAAAGGAGCAAAGTCTTTTATCCTGCCGCACATGAAATGATCCTCTCCTGTACCATAGAAAACGGCATTGAAAGGATAACGCTCATGAAGATCCGACAGGATATCATTTTCGGCATTAACAAAACCGGTGCCTCCGTTTTCACAGAGGTATGCATAAAGCTCCGACTTTGCCCTTTTTACACCCTCAAGCGAACCAAAGCCCTCAAGGTGTGCAGCTCCTATGTTGGTTATAAGACCGTGTGTGGGGCGGGACAGCCTGCAAAGCAGATCCACCTCACCCGGGTGGTTTGCCCCGATTTCCAACACTGCCATTTCATGTGAAGAATCCAGATCAAGCAGTGTAAGGGGAAGGCCTACATGGTTATTTAGATTGCCTGATGTTGCATGAATTTTGTATTTTTGCGACAATACAGCTGCAGCCAGTTCTTTTGTAGTGGTTTTCCCGTTTGACCCTGTTATAGCAATTAGTGGTATTTCAAACCTTTTCCTGTGTATTCCGGCAATCTCCTGTAAAGAACGAAGCGCATCCTCAACTTTAATGAAGCTTTCATTAACCGCATAATTGTCTTCATCCACCACGGCGTATCTGCATCCTGCCTCAATAGCCTGTCCTGCGAACTTGTTCCCGTTAAACCTCTCTCCCTTAACAGAAAAAAAGATCTGGCCCTCACGCGCTCTCCTGCTGTCGGTACAAACACCTGAAGAATCCAGAAACAACCTGTAAAGCTTTTCAGTATGCATGCAAATTGGGAAATATAAATATTAGTTCAATATGCACTCAAACATGCAACATTTATTTTCCCCCAAATATAGTTATCAAAGAGTTAAAAATTAAAAAACCCCATAATTATTATGGGGTTTTAATATTGCATTTGTAAATGTTCTATTTAAGTGTGGGGCTGCCTACCCGGTTCATTGCACTGCGGAAACCGATATCATCCCTTGCCTGATCCTGGTGCAGGAATCTTCTTGTGCCCGGAGAAAGCCAGTAAGCCCTGTCTTTCCATGAACCGCCCTTGTAAACACGTACTTCGTTGTTTATAAGCGATGCATAGTCTCCTTCACTTTGTGAATACATCCGGTCTTCTCCCGGATCCATCTCGTCATCGAAATAGAGACTCGACTGCCTGTCGCCATCCCTGTAATCCCTGTAATCAGCCTGACTGTAGCTGAAGCTTTCGTGGGCATCTTCTTCGGTAACTTCTACATATACGAGGCGGCCAAGCTCATCTCTTCTCGGATTACCATCTTCATCAAGGTCAAGCTTCTGGAAAACATTTCCCCTGAAGGGTCTGAATTCGTCGAAATCTGTGTATGAAAGAGGCCTGTATACATCCTGAACCCATTCGTTAATATTGCCGGCCATATTGTACAATCCGAAATCGTTTGGCCAGTAAGACTTTACCGGTGCTGTTATTTCATAGTCGTCTAAACTCCCAGCTACACCCATATAGTCACCTCTTCCGCGCACAAAA
>SLCF01000015.1 GCA_007125955.1 Bacteroidales bacterium
CCCTGGGGTCCGATATACATGAACGATCCGGCAGTCATCTGACCATACTGGCTTACCCCGAGGGCATTGAATTTTTCGTAGTCATCCCTGGATGAGTAATTAGGGACTGTCATCCCGTTTGTAACAACTACCCTCGGAGCATCGGTATGAGAAGGGAAAAGGCCCACCGGATGACCGGAATACAATACGAGGGTTTGCTCATCGGTCATCTCAGCCAGGTATTTCATTGTAAGCAGATACTGTGCCCAGTTCTGGAAAACGGCGCCATTGCCCCCGTAAGTTATCAGTTCATGAGGATGCTGGGCTACCGAATCATCCAGGTTGTTTGAAAGCATAAGCATTATGGCTGCAGCCTGAACCGACCGGTGGGGAAAATCGTATATGTTTCTGGCAGTTATGACATAATGAGGGCGGAAACGATACATGTAAATACGGCCGTATTCCTTTAGCTCACGGGCGAACTCTTCCGCCAGCGCTGCATGATGCTTTTCAGGGAAGTACCTGAGTGCATTCCTGATTGCCAGTTTTTTCTCAGGGATGGTAAGAATATCCTTCCTTTTCGGAGCGTGATTAACATCCGGATCATATTGTCCCGGTGGCGGGAGATCATCAGGTATTCCCTGTAAAACGGCTTTCTTGAAATCTTCTCCTTTCATCATCCGAAAAATTATAGATTGTTGAGAATAGTTGGGTTCTCCATAGAGAAAACGCCGGCAAAGATTTCATTGCCATTTTTCCTGCATTTTCAAAAAATTATGAAGTGAGTATTTCATCATCAACAAGTATCCTTCCGCAATACTCACAAACAATGATCTTTTTCCTGGATCGTATATCCAGCTGGCGCTGGGGTGGAATTTTATTGAAGCAGCCGCCGCATGCATCCCTTTCAACTGTAACCACCGCAAGACCGTTCCTGGCATTCTTCCTTATCCTTTTGTAAGCAGTAATAAGGCGGGGCTCAATTATTTTTTCAAATTTTTCAGAACGCTTCAGCAGATCCTCCTCTTCCTTACGGGTCTCGGAAACAATGCTGTTCAACTCCTCTTTCTTGTCTTCCAGGTCTTTTACCCGCTCATCAAGCAGCTCCCTTGACTTCTTTTCTGCTTCTTCCTTATCCTTAAGATCTGCTGTGAACTCCTTTATTCTCTTTTCACTCAACTCGATCTCAAGAGTCTGAAACTCTATCTCTTTGGAAAGGGAATCATACTCACGGTTATTGCGTACATTTTTCTGCTGCTCTTCATACTTTTTAATCAGCGCCTGTGAATCAACTATCTCATTCTTCTTCTTTGAGATCACAACTTCCAGCTCCTTTTTTTCCTCCTGTAACTTGTTGGAGCGGGTTTCAAGTCCGGCAATCTCGTCCTCAAGATCCTGCACCTCAAGGGGTAACTCTCCCCTGAGTATCTTTATCTTGTCTATGGCCGAATCGATAGTCTGAAGCTCGTAAAGGTTTTTCAATTTATCCTCAACACTTTTTTCAGCAACATCTTGTTTTTTGGTTTTTTCCTTGCTCATACAGCTACATGTAATTTATGGGATTCGAACTAGTTTCAGCAAAATGAACCGCAAATTTAGGGAATTTTTTTGTAATCAGCTCATAAAATATCTCAAGTGTAAACTGTTCACTCTCATAATGCCCCACATCGGCAATCACTGTTTTTCCGGCAGCTTCGAAAAACTGGTGATATTTAAAATCGGAGGAGATAAATATTCCGGCACCCTCTCTCAAAGCTTCCGGTAAGAGCGAGCTGCCGCTTCCGCCACACACCGCCACCTTTGAAACTTTGCGACCCAGAAGCGCAGTATGCCTAAGGACAGGAGTGCCGAACACTTCTTTCAGCTTTAACAGGAACTCCTTTTCGTCAACCGGCTCGCCTGCCAATCCCACCATCCCTGCGCCCCATTCATTACTCGTGTTTTCAAGCGGGTATATGTCGTATGCCACCTCTTCATACGGGTGGGCACTTACCATTGCCCTTATAATAGCGTTTTCTAGATAAGAAGGATATATTGTTTCCACCCTTGTCTCCTTCTCTGTATGCATCTCCCCTGTTTTGCCCACAAACGGATCGGCACCCTCCAGAGCTCTGAATGTCCCCTCTCCCTCAAGGTTGAAGCTGCAACTGTCATATTCACCTATGTGGCCTGCACCTGCATTGAACATTGCCTGGCGCACATTCTGCAAATGATCTTTTGGAACGAAAACGGCCAGTTTACGAAGTTTGCCCGGGGAAGGGACCAGCACCCGCAGGTTTTTAAGTTCCAGCTTGCGGCAGATAATACGGTTGACACCCTCGCCTGCATTGTCAAAATTGGTGTGTGATGAGTAGAGGGCGATATTGTGTCTGAGGGCTTTGATTACAATCCGCTCCTCAGGTGTATGACCTGTGAATCTTTTCAGTCCCCTGAAAACAGGAGGATGATGCGAAACGATCATACCGGCACCTTTTTCAACCGCCTCATCAATCACTTTTTCCGTAACATCGAGGCTTAAAAGAACCGAATCAATCAACTCCTCTTCATTACCGGTTATAAGTCCGCTGTTATCCCACGACTCCTGCAGAGCCAGGGGAGCAAATTTCTCCAGAACCAAAATAATATCCTTGACCTTCATATTACTGATCTTTTCGGGAGGCTAAACTTTATGCGATAAGCTCATTGAAAGATCGGTGTTTCAAACCGGGAACAGGATCAGAGCCCTTCCTTTATCTCCAGGAGCATCTCTCTTACGGTTTTGAGGTTCTTTACCACCTGAAAATTGTTCACGGAATCCTCGCGGTTCTCCTTAAGCTTCTTTTTTGCACCTTTCAAAGTCATTCCCCTCTCTTTTACAAGATTGTATATCAGATGGAAATTCTCAATATCCTCGGAGGTGAAAAAGCGGTTTCCCTTTTTGTTCTTTCTGGGCTTGATGATATCAAACTCCCTTTCCCAGTATCGAATTAAAGATGTGTTTACGTTGAACATTTCGGCGATTTCACCGATGGAATAAAAAAGCTTTTCTACTTTTTTCTCTTTGTAAGGCACCTCAAATACAGTTTTACATTCCTAAAAATGAGCCTCCCTGCTGTGAAAGCCTTATCATCTCGTCATACTCTTTCGGGGAAAGATCCTTGAAATAATAATTGATCGGATCAATCGGCCTGTTGTTCTTCCTTACTTCATAATGAAGGTGGGGGGCTGTGGAAAGCCCTGTATTGCCGACAAGGCCGATAACCTCTCCCCTTTTCACAGTGTCTCCCCTCTGCACCAGGATCTCCTCAAGGTGAGCGTAGACGGTTTTATATCCAAAGCCGTGGTTGATCTCAACCAAATTCCCAAAACCGGTACGTGCCCTTGACCTCTGTATACGAGATACAACCCCGTCACCGGTGGCATAGACATCCGTACCGAGAGGTGCCGTAAAGTCCATACCGTTATGGGGCATTTCTATTTTCATTATAGGATGAATACGCATTCCGAAATAACCGCCTATCCTTCGCAGATCGTCCACTGCTATCGGTTTTATGGCGGGAATGCCTGCAAGCATCTCTTCCTTGTTCCTTGCAAGGTCTATAACCTCATCGTAGCTTTTTGACTGGACATAAAGCTGTTTTTTCATTATATCCAGCCGGTTGGAGGTTTCAATAACAATGTGGCTGTTTTCGTATCCCTCAAGGTCGGCATATCTGTCAACTCCGCCGAAACCTGCCTGTCTGATGCTATGGGGGATGGGCTCCGCATTGAATACCGTCCTGTAAATATTGTCATCCCTTTTCTGGATATCCCTCAATACAAGTGTGAGATGATCAAGCTGATTGTTGAGCATCTCATACTGGAATGAGAGGTAATGAACCTCCCGCCTGAGCATCTTTTCCTTAGGCAGGTCAAAGAAATAGCTGAATATCAAAAAATAAACTACCCCCAAAATAACGCTTGCTGAAAAATAGGACAAAAAATTCAGCAGTTTATCCCTGAATGTGGAATTAATTTTTTCGTAACTAAGTGACTCAGGGTTAAACCTGTACTTGCCTTTTGACATACCGTTAAAATTATGAAATAGTTAAGGAACAGCAAAAACAATTTATCCCGGTTCACAAATCTAAATGAAATAAATTAATTTTACAACACTTTGTACGTATAATTGCTTGTATGGTTTCGTAAAATAACCATATTTAAAAGGTTTTGATGAAGCTTTTTATAAAACTTGAGCAGCAGCCCGGTAAATTAACCTGCTGCAAACCCGTTTTTAAAAGGGAGTTAATTAAGTCAGGGACAGTTTGTAAACCTGATAAACATTTGTATTTCAAGCATAAAGCTATTGCTAAATGGATTCAACCGGTATTAGAAAAAAGTTTTTTGATTTTTTTGAGAAGAGAGGGCACCGCATAGTCCCCTCCGCTCCCATAGTTGTAAAGAATGACCCCACCCTCATGTTCACAAATGCAGGGATGAACCAGTTCAAGGATCTGTTCCTTGGCAATGCCCCTGCAGTTCATCCAAGGGTTGCCAATTCACAAAAATGCCTCAGGGTTTCGGGCAAGCACAACGATCTTGAGGAGGTCGGCCATGACACCTTTCACCACACTATGTTTGAAATGCTCGGGAACTGGTCGTTCGGAGACTACTTCAAAAAAGAAGCCATTGCAATGGCGTTTGAGTTCCTGACAGGGACTCTTGGCATCCAGCGCGAACGGATGTACGCAACCGTTTTCGAAGGGAGTCCCGTTGAAGGCACGGAATTCGACGAAGAGTCTTGGAACTGCTGGAAGGAACACCTTCCTGCCGGACAGATACTCAAAGGATCGAAAAAGGATAATTTCTGGGAAATGGGCAGCACCGGGCCGTGCGGTCCCTGTTCCGAGATACATCTTGATATCCGCAGCGAAAGCGAAAGGAAAAAAACAGAAGGTGCTTTGCTGGTGAACAAAGACCATCCACTTCTTATAGAGATATGGAACCTGGTGTTCATTCAGTTCAACCGCAATTCCGAAGGCGCTCTCAATCCGCTGCCCGACAAGCACGTAGATACCGGGATGGGGTTTGAACGCCTCTGCATGGTTATGCAGGGCAAAACATCCTCATACGACACCGATCTTTTCAGTCCGGTAACCGCAGAAATTGAACGGATAACCGGTTTGCGTGACAAGCATAGCAGGGAGGTGCAAACTGCGGTCCGCGTCATAGCCGATCACCTCAGGGCTGTATCATTCTCTGTGGCTGACGGACAAATCCCCTCCAACAACAAGGCGGGATATGTTATAAGACGGATCCTGAGAAGGGCGATAAGGTACGGCTTCACATTCCTCGGCCAGGGAGAGCCTTTCATATACAGGCTGGTGCCGGTTCTCACGGAAACCATGGGTGAAGCATACCCGGAGCTTGTTTCACAGCGTGAATTGATTGAGCGTGTAATAAGGGAAGAGGAGAAGACTTTCCTCAGGACGCTTGAAACGGGGATAAAGATGCTGGAAAAAATAATGTCGGATAATCAGAGCGGAATGGAGGTAGGCGGGAAGGATGCATTTGTGCTGTATGACACCTATGGGTTTCCGTTTGACCTTACCAGACTGATTGCAAAGGAGAACGGGTTTGATGTGAATGAGGAAGAGTTTGCTTCTGAGATGGAGGCACAGAAAAGCAGGTCACGCAAAGCCGCCGAGGTTGATGCGGGTGACTGGACTGTGATAAGGGAATCCGGCGATGCCGGATTTGTGGGCTACGACCATCTGTCAGCAGAGGTTAATATAACACGTTACCGCAAGGTTAAATCAAAAGGGAAGGTTTACTACCAGGTTATACTGGACAAAACTCCTTTCTATGCCGAAAGCGGAGGTCAGATAGGCGACTGTGGAATCCTCCGTAATGAAAGTGAGAAGGTCCCGGTCATCAATACAATAAAAGAAAACGATATTAACATACATATAACTGAAAGGCTGCCGGATGATCCGGGTGCTTCTTTCACTGCCCTGGTTGACAGGGAAAAGAGGATTTCCACTGCAAACAACCACACGGCAACCCATCTGCTTCACGATTGCCTCAGGGAGGTTCTTGGGGAGCATGTTGAACAGAAAGGTTCACTTGTGCATTACAATTACCTTCGTTTCGATTTCTCCCATTTTAAAAAGCCGGGCAATGAAGAGCTTGAGCTTATTGAGTCGTGCGTCAACAAAAAGATAAGGGAAAACCTTCCCAGGAAAGAGGAGCGTGAAACAACACTCCCGGAGGCAAGGGAAAAGGGAGCGCTGTCGCTTTTCGGGGAAAAATACGGTGAAAAGGTGAGAACCATTGGTTTCGGCCAATCAATAGAACTTTGCGGGGGCACCCATGCAGAATCGACAGGCCGGATAGGCTTTTTCAAGATAGTTTCGGAAAGCGCCATTGCTGCTGGAATAAGAAGAATTGAAGCCCTCACCGGGGAAATGGCTGAAAAGCATATAAGATCAGCATTTTCTGAGCTGGATGAAATAAAAAACCTGCTCAAAAGCAAGGGTAACATTGTAAAATCTGTAGAACAGCTTCAGAAGGAAAAGTTCCGGCTTGAAAAAAAGGTTGAAGAGATAGAGAGAAGTAAAAGCATTGAGATTAAAAGGGAACTTAAAAAAGGGATCAGAAATGCCGGGGGAATAAATCTCATTGCAGGAAAAGTGGATGCTGCCAGTGCCGGGGTGTTAAAGGACATTGCATTCCAGCTCAAAGGAGAAGTTGACAACCTTTTCCTTGTAATAGGCGCTGACATAAAGGGCAAAGCCGCTGTTGCCATTGCAGTATCCGACAATTTAGTGAAGGAGAAGGGCCTGAATGCAGGAGAGATAATCAGTGAAATATCCCCTCTCATCAGCGGTGGCGGAGGCGGGCAGCCTTTCTTTGCAACAGCCGGCGGGAAAAACCCTGACGGTTTGGAAAAAGCACTTGAAAAGGCAGTGGAAACAGTTGAAAACTGCATATAGAATGAGTGCGCAGATCGATTTCCTGCGGGGGCTTGCCGGGAAGTTCTATAAAGAGGCAACCCTGTAACAGGATCATTCTTTGCCCTGAAAAATCCCTGATGAAACAGCGGGTACGCCGGATGTGGCTGCCGGTTGGTTTTAGGAAAGATTACGCCCTGTAACGCTTTAAAAAACTGCCGAACCTTCTCCGGAACTTTTTTCTCTTCTCCTTTTCAAACAGAAGATTCAGTTGCAAAGGGTAAGCCCTCCATCCTACCCGTTTAAAATCGATCAGCACGGGGATGAAGGTATCTTCAGATATCTTTTTCACCACTATATTGTTCCCATGGTGAAAAATATCGAACATCCACACCTTTTCTTCGGTTAGTATCCGGGCTATTCTTTCTGTCTCCTCCCAGAAATTATCATTTTCTATCCTGCCGTACTCAAGGACGGTTTTGGAAAAATTACCGTCGTAATCGGTTATCCTCTCCATTATCAGAATATCGTCCTTCATCTCCATATAAGAAGGGAGGTATTCTTTCAGGCTTCCGGGCAGACTTTTGTAAAGCTGAAACTCTTCAGCATTGACATTCCTCACGGGAAGCAGTTTTTTCAAAAAGCAGGACCTCTGCTTCTTCCGTTTCAGCTTTTTTACAATGAGATTTTCCCCGTCAACCGCAAAACATTCCCTGTGGTGTCCTTCACCAATCTTCTCCGATAACTCCATGTTCATCCGTACAAACAAGGTTAATTAAACTAATATTCAATGAGTTAATATAGTATGTCAATTATGTTCATTTCTTTTGGCCGTATCCAACCTCCATGTTTGTTCACCTCTTTTTGTCTGCTGTAGGTTGATGGGGCTTTCATATATGCAGTAATCAGGGATTAATAGGTCCTTGTCATGGTTTCCGGCACCTTAATTATTACATCCGCCCTGCCGTGGTGTTCATCCCCCAGCTTTCCGGGCATATCCCCCGTAACCGTTGCAATTGTCCTGATCCTTAATTCCGGCATACCCTGTTGAAGATACCACATAATCCCCTGGTAAAAGTCGGAGTGGTAAGTCCCGTGAAAATGCACCACAGTTTTGCCCGGCACAAAATTCTCCATGATGAAATGTGCCATTGTAGCATCCTTTACAGCCTGTGCCTTAGGGAGGTTGAGGCCGGGTCCGTGATCCATGGGCGCTCCCTCTATCTGAACCATTTTTTTGTACTGCGACAGGTCCGGGCAGTATTCAACCGGAAGCGGTGCTATGTATTCCTTTGCTTTCGAAGAAAGCTTTTCAAGGGCTTCAAAACCGCCATGAAAAACCATATTAGCATAACGCCTGGGTATGTTTGATGCAACAAACGGCAGTCCGTTCTCCTTTGCAAAGAGCACAAGCGGTTTCTGGTCTGTTTTATAATTATTCCAGAGGCGCATTTCAGATTCAAAATAGCTTTCAGTTATCATCCCTCCCAGATACTCGTCCAGAATAACCTGGTTATCGGCTTCAAACATCTCTGCAGCAAGAATAATCCTGCCTTCCTTCAGCCTGTGAAGATCCCTTGTCAGTTCCAGCTGCAGCCAGTGTGATATGGGATTGTTGTGCTCCTCCCCGAAGAGGACAATGTCGGCTTCATTCATCATCCCTGTCATGAAGCTGTAATCCACCTTCTTACCCTCCGAATTGTACAGCATATAGGCAGGCCGGTGCTGTGAGCCTGCAGTTCCTGCAAGTGAAAGTAGCAGTATTGCAAAAAAGGCTTTCTTAAGCATAATGTTCCGTTTTGAAGGCCGGTAAAGACCTGGAGTAACCAAACACTTCGTAAATTGACAAAGATAAAGGTAAAAAAAATTTGTCATTTTTTTATTCCGGTTTCCCGGGGATAAGCTGGTCAGGGGCGAGGCGGATATCAAAAAAAGGATCCGGGTCGAATCTTTTGGAAAAGATGCGATCCTTTAAACCTCCTTAATGACTGGCAGGCAGGCGCAAAAAATATTTTTTTTCCCGATTGCCTCCGGCCGGGTCGAAAAATTCATGCCATTTTACATTATATTTACCCGTTAAAAAAAGCTTTCACAATGGAATTAAAACGGACTTTTGACCTTCTGACCCGGTTCAATGAACAATGGCCTGAAAAAGAGGATGCCATGGCATCCAGGGAAAATGGGAAATGGCGCAAATACAGCATCGGCGAATATGTGAAAATGGCAGACTATATGAGCTGTGCACTGCTGTCCATGGGGTTCCGGAAAGGTGACAAGATTGCAACTATTTCCAATAACCGCCCTGAATGGAATTTTGCAGATATGGGAGCTACCCAGGCCGGGGTTATTCACGTACCCATCTACCCTACCATAAGTGACGATGAATTCACTTACATACTCAGGCACTCAGACTCCAGACTGCTAATAGTATCCGATAAATCGATATACAACAGGTTAAAACCTGTATGCGACAGCATACCTGAAATAGAGGGCCTTTACACATTCAACATGGTTGAGGGGGCGCCCCATTTCAGCGAACTGATTGAGCTGGGGAAAGAGAAGGAGCCTGAATTCAGGGAGAAGCTAAAAAAGGTGAAGGATTCCATAACACCCGATGATACCCTCTCCATAACCTACACATCCGGAACCACCGGGATGCCCAAAGGTGTGATGCTCACCCACAGGAACTTCATTGAGAACATCATGGGCTGCAGCCGCTGTTTTACAATATTGCCCGAATACAGGGTTCTGAGTTTCCTGCCCCTTTGTCATGTTCTCGAGCGTATGGTGAACTATTATTACCAGTTTGCAGGGGTCAGTATTTACTATGCGGAAAACATGGGTACAATAGCTGAAAACCTGAGGGAGCTGAAAATTGACCTTTTTGTCACCGTGCCACGCCTTCTTGAGAGGGTGTACGACAAGATCATAAGCAAAGGAAAGGGGCTCAAAGGAATAAAGAAGCAGATATTCTTCTGGGCGGTTAACCTCGGCCTCAGATTCGAGCCGGATAATAAAGGGTGGTGGTATCATGCCAGACTCAAAATTGCGCGCAGGCTGGTGTTCAAAAAATGGCAGGAGGCGCTTGGAGGCAATCTTAAATTCATTATTACCGGCGGAGCTGCTTTGCAGGCAAGACTGGCGCGTATATTCTGGGCTGCCGGCATACCCGTGCTGGAAGGGTACGGGCTTACCGAAACATCACCTGTTGTTTCGGTGAACTTTTTCGAACGCCCTGGTAATGTTAAGTTCGGCACTGTGGGGCCGGTACTTCACAATGTAAGTGCAAAAATTGCCGAAGACGGCGAGATCCTGGTAAAGGGCGGAAACGTAATGAAAGGATATTACAGGGATGAGGAGCAGACAGCCGCTGTGATTGACGAAGACGGCTGGTTCCATACAGGTGACATAGGTCTCTTTGAAGAGGGGAAATTCCTGAAGATAACCGACAGGAAAAAGGAGATGTTCAAGAATTCCAGCGGACGTTACATTGCCCCGCAGCTTGTGGAAAACAAGCTCAAAGAGTCCCTCTTTATTGAACAGGCAATGGTGGTCGGTGAAAATGAAAAATTTGTAAGCGCACTCATAGTCCCCCACTTTGAGTTTCTGCACAACTGGTGCTTTCTTCATAAAGTGGATTACAGGGACAATACGGAGCTTATCTCAATACCGGAGGTAATTGACAGATTCCGGAAGGAGATAGATGAGATAAACAGATCGCTTGGACAGACTGAACAGATAAAGCGGTTCAGGCTGGTGCACCAGGAATGGAGTCCGGATACAGGTGAACTGAGTCCGACACTTAAACTGAGGCGCAAGGTTGTACACGAAAAATACAAGGATCTGATAAGCGAAATATACATGAAAGGG
>SLCF01000006.1 GCA_007125955.1 Bacteroidales bacterium
CATACCTGGTGAATAGTCCCGAACAGATAGGAAGGAGAGTCAATCCCTTTTCCGCTTATACTCCACATTAGCCTGTTCGGATAAATGAATTCAACTGCTTCGGGCTGATCAATATCTGCCGGTAAAGCAATAATATGCAAAAAAATTGATACCCCAAGGAGAGGAAGTGCCCTGCGTTTCATAATTATGCAGGTTAAATTATTAAGATAAATTTCAATCTCAATTATTTACATCATTTATAAAAACCTTTCACAAAATTGGGAAAATAAGATCAATTTAACAACCTTTGCAAACTGGTTCGTTTAACACCATTACAATAAATTCCCCCATTAATACAATAAAGTCAATAACAATATGTTATTTTTATAATACGTCTAACAATAAACATTAAAAAACATGACCATTAAAAAAGCCAAACTTTCGAACACAATTTTTGCTTCCTTTTTGACATTGCTTTTCATTACTTTTTCCGGTGCTGTTACAAGTTGCGGATCAGGTGAAGCAGAAGCTGAAGGAAACGGATTCACTGATGAGGAGCTGGAATTGTTTGTTGAAGCTGTACAGCAAATAATGCCTCTAAACCAGATAAGCCAGATGCAAATGATGGGTGAACTGGAAGACCAGGAAATATCGGTTGAAAAGTTCAATGAGATCAACCAGGCCCTCGAAACAGGGATGGAACCTGATGCTACACAGGATGAAATGGATGCTTTCAATATCGCTATGGATAACATAGAGGAAATACAAGTGGAATTCGAGGAGATATTGAAGGAAACCATTGAAGAAACAGGACTTTCCTTTGAAAGATATGAAGAGATCATAATGGCATATGAAGAGGAACCGGAGTTGCAGGAAAGGATTCACGAACTTCTTGAACAACAGCAGCCCGAGGCTCCGCAGCAGCCTCAGCAACCACCACTGGAGTAGTCAACTATTTCAGAAACATTTTTCAATAATCCTCAAAAGTCCGGCTAAATACCGGACTTTTTTCGCTTACTTTATATAAGTAAGATTGCATATTGCGTTTTACTAAAATATTCAAAAAATGCAGAGTTATGAAAAACAGGGCACAAAAAATTCGCCTTGGCATATTCACAATTATATGCCTTGCATTACTACTTGTTATTATTGGTTTTTTCAGTGCACCCGGGCTTTTTGAAAAAAAAGACCATTATTACATAGCTTTCCATGATATACCAGTAAGCGGACTGCAGGTTGGCAGTCCTGTAAAATACCTGGGTATTGACGTAGGGTCGGTAACTGATATAAAAATTGATCCTGACGATATCAATACCATAATAGTCAGAATAGGGCTCGAACCAGACATACCGGTTAAGGAAGACGCTGTGGCAAATATTCACACACTTGGTGTAACGGGGCTCAGGTCGATCGAGATAAGGGGAGGGAGCCAGGATGCCAGGAATCTTGAACCCGGTGGTCATATAAATCCAGGAACTACATTAACCGCTGAAATTACAGGGAGAGCAGAGGACATACTCTTTAAACTTGAAGAACTACTGAACAATTTGGGTGCTTTTACTCAACCCGAGAACCTTCGTATTTTTACCGAAGCCACTGAAAAAATGTCTTTGCTGGCCGGCAGCGCAAGCTCCTCAATAACAACTATTGATGAAATTGTTTCTGAGAACCGGCAGGATCTGAGGGAAACTGTAGTATCCCTCAACCAGATAGGGAAAAACCTCAACAAAAGTTCTGAAGAGATTGTTCATGTAATCGATAACATTAACAGTATTGTTGAGGATGAAAAAACAGGAGAGCTGCTCTCTGCTTTAACGGAAATATCAACAGCATTGAGCAAAGCCGGGATAAGCGAACTTGCAGAGGATTTATCGGGAACTGTTTTGCTGACAAGACAATTGCTTACAAGGCTGGACGAGGATATTGAAGCCGGTAGCGAAAAGCTGAATTATAACATGTTGATATTGCAGAACACTCTTGAAAATCTGAATGAAGCGTCCCGTATTATCAATGCCGACCCCTCTGTACTCATCAGGGGAAGGAACACCAGGAATGTGCCTGACCGCGAATTAATAAATAATTGAAAATGGCAAAATTATTCTTATTGACATCACTTTTTGCCCTGTTTTTTTTGGGCTGCCGCAGCGCCATGGAGTCAGACATCAGATTATATTTGCTGGAATATCCCGGAGAAACTGAATACCCGGCAGACGATATTCCTGACCTCAATCTGACTGCAGAAAAAAGCTGCAAAATCTCTTTCGTAGAGATACATCCCGCGTTTGGCACACATAAGATAGCTATTCGTGAAGGCTCACATGAAATAAGGTATTTTTCCTACAACCAATGGGCAGTTAGGCCGGGTCAAAGCCTCAGCCTTATTTTGACCGACTTTTTCAGGAAAAGCAATCTTTTTGAAAAAATAATCCCGGCAACGGAAAAAGGGAAGGCAGATTATACTTTCGAAACATATATACCGAGACTGGAAGTAGTGCGCAACGGGAAAAAGTACAAAGCTCACATTGAAACCGAATTCAGGCTGATCAATAACCACCTTGGCACAACTGTTCTTGAACAAAGGTCAGTCAATATTAATGAGCTGGATGAGAGATGTCTTAACTTATTTTCCTCTGAAATAAGCAGTATGTTCACCCGGGAATTGCATAACTTCACACTGGAAATCATTGATGAGTTGACAGATACTGGCCTGTCCAAATAAATAATTGAAACTTATCCGTATTTTATAAAACTCCCTTAAAAATGTTGTTTGGTAAATCTAATAAGGAACAACAGAACAATATTTCGGATAAGAACCAATATTACCGACTGGAAGGCAACAGGCTCTTCCTCCTGAAAGAGCTTAAAACCGGCCAGTGCGATGATCTTATAAAATTCATAAAACAAAAACTGTATTCCCTGCAATTAAAGCAGCTTAGTCTGGATATGAGCAGCCTTGAAGATATTGACAGTGCCGGAGTCATTACAATTTTTTATATAAGCGATATGCTAGCTGCAAGGAATATTGAAGTTGAATTTAAAGGAGCTTCCAAATCGGTTTGCAAAAAAATTGAACTTTTCCGCCCGGTCAAAAAATCTAAAAAAGACCCTCCTCCTGACAATAGCTTTTTAGAATCGGTTGGTGAAAAGCTGTATCTGTTTTTCACTTCATACCTTTACGAGTTTTTGCTGCTTGCTTCAAATGTATCTTACTATTCAATAAGGGATCTTTTTAACAGGAAAAGCAGGCGAAAGGGTGAATTTGTCAACCAGTCGGTTCTGATCGGAGTAAATGCCGTATGGATTGTAATTTTAATGTCATATATAATAGGCCTTGTAGTTGCTCTCCACTCGGCAGGACAGCTTCGGGACTTTGGCGCTGACATTTTTATTGTTGATATTTCGGTTATTGGGATTATGAGACAGATGGGCCCGCTAATAACTGCAATACTTGTGGCAGGGAGAAGCAGTTCAGCTATTGCTGCTGAAATTGCCACTATGAAGGTTACAACAGAGCTCGACGCTCTAAAAACAATGGGGCTTGACCCGGTCAGGTTTGTTGTGGTACCCAAGATATATGCATCTTTGTTCACCATGCCCTTCCTTGTTTTGCTTGCCAACGCTTTTGGCATTGCCGGAGGAGCAACGGCTGCCTATTCATACCTGGATATACCTCCGGAAATATTTGCCAGCCGTATGAGCGAAATTGTTCAAAACAAGGATTTGTTAACAGGCCTGGTTAAAAGTCAGGTATATGCCGGAATAATAGTTATTACAGGAGCATTTTACGGATTCAGGGTTGAGCGTGGAGCCGAGGGAGTCGGGAGGGTTACAACATTTGCGGTAGTGGTTTCCATTTCGCTTGTAATACTGGCCGACAGCATGCTGGGTTTGTTGTTTTACTAAAACTTATTCTGATGGATTTTGAAAATATAATAGAGGTTAGAGATCTTTCCGCCAGCATTGACGGGATCCAGGTTTTATCAGATGTATCCTTTACGGCTGAAAAGGGTTATATAACCGCTGTAATAGGTGGAAGCGGGGCGGGAAAAACAACTGTTTTAAGGCATTTACTCGGACTATATCCGTTAACCAGGGGTTATGTATCAGTCCTGGGAAGAGATATCAGCAGGCTGACAGAAAAAGAGCAAATTGAACTCTATATGCAGACCGGTGTTTTTTTCCAGAACGGCGCATTGCTAAATTCAATGACCGTTGGAGAAAATGTAGCCTTGCCGCTTGTTCAGCACACAGACCTGCCCGAGCCGCTTATAGAGGAGATTGTTCTCATGAAACTTGGACTGGTTAACCTGGAGGAATCATTTAATCTCTACCCCTCACAGCTAAGCGGCGGAATGTTAAAGAGGGCGGCCCTGGCAAGAGCAATTGTAATGGATCCCCCGCTTCTGTTCTGCGATGAGCCCGGATCCGGGCTTGACCCCCTTTCACTTGAATCATTAGACTACCTCATAATGAACCTTAAAAACCGCCTGGGTATGTCTATACTGATTATCACTCATGAAATTCATACAATTCTGCGCGTGGCCGACAAGATAGTGTTTCTGCAGGAGGGGAATTCACTGTTTGAAGGGAGTGTTGATGATGCTGTAGGTTCCAATAAGCAGGAGTTAAAAGATTTTTTTTCAGTCCTTGACAAAAGGAAGCATTCAGCAATGAAGGGGAACGCACAGGAAAGTAACTGTTAATCCGGGTCTTTTATGCACCTGATGCTGCATCCACGTTGCTTGTATGATGACAATCTGAAAACGCCCCGGGAATAATACTTCAAAACCATATTGTGAGCCAATGCACCATCAGCTCCATGCTCATCAGCAGACCACCAGAAGGACATGATGCCCAGATGCTGGAAAGTGCCATGCCTCTCCCGGTATCCTGCCGGCAACCCTGAAATCCCGCTGATATTGGTTGCGCCTTCATTTGGTTCATTCCACCTCGGGTGCAGGTCGGGAAAAGTCCGCTTTGATTTCATACCGCCACCTGCAATAGTACCCCCGCCGAGAAAAGAAACCAGCATGTCCCAATCCTCCTCACCCGGCACACGCCATCCGGGAGGGCAAAGACCTCTTTCATCGCTGACAGCGTACCAGTTGTATAAAGCCCCATAATACTTGCCCCTTGTATTGTAGTTATTTTCATAATACACAAATGCACCGGAAGAGATATTATCCCATTCAGTTCCATCAGCAATATTAGGTATAGGGTCACCATTCCTGTAAGCGGAGACAACAAGGTTTTCTGCCATCCATTCCTGGTCACCCAAAATTATAGTCTTGTAAAAATTGCCATCACGGTCTGTCACGCCATCCCCGTATGTGAACAACGTTGTAGTAAAACTGATTACCTCTCCAGTTGACATACCCTTTTCATTTACGGCAAATGCGCAAACATAATAGGTGTTTTGCTTTTCCAGATCTTCCAGCAAAACCTGGAATTCACCCACACCACTTCCTGCTGAAAACACTTCTCCTTCAGCTCGCAAATCCGGAGTTTCACCCCAAAAAAACCCCCTTTCAAAAATATTCCCCCCACCGGAGGCGGTTACATTACCAGCGGCAATTGCCGACACAGCTGTGACCCCGGAAGGGGGATATGTCTCAACAACTGGTAGCACTATAGTTGCCTCCCTTTTGCAACCCCACACAAATGCCAGGTATAAAATGGCAAATAAGCTGGATATTAAAAACTTCATACCAATAAAGACGAAAAAAAGTGATAAAACGTTTTATTACTATTAATATAATAACGTTAAACCAAAATTTTAAAATATGCGAAGGGATAACGACAGAAGTTTTTTAAAAACACCACTTTCAACTTCGCTTATTATTGGTGCAGTTGTTGTAATAATTGTTGTGCTTATATCTTTATTCCTGCTGCCCTGATTTGCAGGAGCAGGAGGTTCATCTTTTAACTTTATCCTGCCCGGGCCTGCCGTTGCAATAGGCAAATGAAAAAAAAGAAGACCAGATCGAAGGACAAAACCCTACTGGCCGTATTTATAGTCTCAGCAGCGGTGGTCGGTATACTAAGCTATCCCCTAGCTTATGAGAACTTTCGTGCCTATCTTTTTATTACTGTTTTTGGAGCTCTTATCATCAGCTATCTTTGGAGATTGCTTGTATGAATAACTTTTTTTATTTTGTAACGTATATTAACATATTTATAATCATTAGTTAATGTTGTTTTTTTAACAAATGAAAAGGTTTTCAATACTTACATTAACCCTTACCCTAAACATTCTCCTAATCCATTCCCAAAACTGGAACAGGATTGACATGCTCCAGCAGGATGCCTTTTATTTCTCTGAAACAATTCAATATGAGCTTGCTGCACTGACATATGTCGATATGCTCGAAGAACTGCCGGGAAATGCAAACCTTGAATTTAATGCAGGTTATTATTACCTCCAGGCTGACGGAAAGAATAAAGAGGCTGTTAAGTACCTTGAAAGAGCATCAAAGAATATCTCGGATTACTGGAACCCTGGGTCTCTTCGGGAAGAAAAGGCTCCACAGGAAGCCTTCTTATTGCTCGGAATCGCTTACCAAAGGGAAAACCGGTTCGATGAAGCCATTGATGCATACAACAGTTTCGAAAACCTTCTTGAAGATGATGACCCAAGAAAAATGATTGCCCGGCAGCACATCAAAAGCTGCTACAACGCTGAAAACCTTATGGCAGAACCGCGTTTTGCAATGAAATTTAATCTGGGGGCAAGGATTAACAGTATTGTTTCCAATATTAATGCAGTAATTTCCGGTGACGGTCAAACAATGGCATACACAAGCATATCACGTTACGGTTTTGACATTTTTGTCTCACACAGGGAAAACGGCACATGGAGACGTCCGATGAGCATCAATTATCAGCTAGAAATTGAGCTGCTTGTCACATCAAGCCTCTCGTATGACGGGAAAACCCTTTATCTGGTGCACCGTGAACCCGGCAGATCGGATATTTACAGCAGTAATTACGAGAATGGCCGGTGGACAAAGGCCCGGAATATTGGAAGACCTGTGAGCACCCGCTCAAACGAAACGCATGCATCAATTTCACCCGACGGTCAAACACTTTATTTTACAAGTGACAGGAACGGAGGATATGGTGAACTGGACATATACCGCGCCACCCTTAACCGTCGCGGAAGATGGACGGATGTTGAAAACCTCGGACCGGGGATAAATACCCCCTTCAACGAAGAGACCCCTTTCGTCACAAGTAATGGGAGGTATCTCTTTTTCAGTTCTGAGGGACACAACAGCATGGGAGGGTACGACATTTTCTATGTTGACCTTGAAAACCCCGAACAGGTTCACAACGCCGGTTATCCGCTCAACGACACAGGTGACAATATTTTCTTTTTTCCGGTCGAAGGTGGTAAAGCAGGTTATATTTCACTATATAGTGAAGAAAATCTGGGTCAGAAAGATATCTACAAGGTTATCCTTGAAGAAGACCATGAGTTGATTGCAGAGTACACCCGGCTGGCAGAAAAGCAAGACATTTCCCCTGCAGTCCCCGGACAAACCGGTGAAACTAACACAGTTGAATTTAGCGAAGATGAAACCAGAGCGGCTTTGGCAGCAGGTAAAAGTGAATCCTTTGACCATCGATCTTCAGATCTGGAGGGACAGATTGAAAGTGCTTTATCTTACCGCACCGGTTACGGAAGATCATTCAACATCCAGTTTCTGGCGCTTGCAGAAAGTACAGGCGAAACAGTTTTCGATTCCATTGCCGTGGATGCAATTGTCCTTTTTGATGATGATAGTTTCAGCAGATTTGTATCGGGCTATTTTACAACATACGAAGATGCCCGTAAAGTGATGGAAGAAAAATACAGAAATGCTTTCCCCGATGCTTTTATCAGGATAAACGATTTCTTACCTGCATACTCAATACAGCTCATTGCAACCTCTAAATTTATTGACCCGACAGAATTTGCAGATTTCAGCGAAATATCCTGCACCAGGGGAACTGACGGCATTTACCGCTACAGATGGGGTTATTTTTCAGACAGAAAAGAAGCTGCATCCCACCTCCCCGGGTTGTGGGAAATGGGATACAGCGATGCATTTATTCAGGAAACCGGATTCCAATCCGGTGAATAATTTTAAAACCTGCCTCTCAGGGCATTATATATCCGGGGGGAGTACCCTCTGTCGGAAGTTCTCCCTGGTCACCCTTTATGCAGCGGACTGACATGCCAACATTTAATGGAGCATCTGTTTTACCGATAAATTCAGTGGCATAACTTAAAATGTAAGACCTGCCACCTTTATCCCAGGTAAAAAGGTATGCCCACCAGGCACCTAACTCATTTAAGTAAACAAACTCCCCTTCATCAAATTCGCCTTCAGCATCACCAAAACGAAGACCCCCGGGTAGTGCAGTAAAACCACTCTCATTGGTTGCGCCTTCATTCGGACTGCTCCAATGAACTGTAGTAGACTTCAGCTTGCCTCCCGCTACCTCTGCTCCATCCAGGATTTTTATTAGCTCCTGCCAGTCGTTATCAGTGGGGACACGCCAGCCATCAGGACAGAGCTTTCCTGTTGCAACAGTGTAGAAATTGTAAAGAGCGCCCATAACATCCTTGAATTTTTCCCCGTAGTTGGCATACCAGCTGTATGCAGGTTCTGTTTGTGCCGCCCAGTCGGCTCCATCTGTAACTTCGGTTATTGGCGACTCGTCATTCAGCTTTGTAGTCCTGAGGTTTTCCACCATCCATGTTTGGTTCCCGATATCAACAGTTGTATATTTATTTCCGTCAATATCATATACAGGCTCCCTTTCGGTTTCAAAACTTTTCTCTTCTCCGTATGAAGTGCCCTCGCTGTTGGTGGCATAAGCCCGGACATAGTAAATTTGATCTGATAAAAGACCGGTTATGTCACTGTTAAATTCTCCCGTACCTGTACCGTCACTTGTCATACCCTGATTGTCGTCAACAGTTGGATCCTCATAATAGGACCATACAACCCCGCGGGCAGTAACTCCCAGTCCGCCGTCATCAGTCACCTCGCCACCTGAAACAGCGGATTCATGCGTAATATCCGTAACATCACCGGTTGTAACGACAGCGAGTTCTCCTTCTGTTGTAAAGTTAAGCTGGCTGCAGTAGGCGGTTCCCTCACTGTTGGTGGCATATGCCCGCACATAATAAACTGTTGCGGGAGTTAGTCCGGTTAGTGTTAATGTAAAATTACCGTCACCGCTGCCTGCACTCATTTTTCCATCATTGTCCTCAAGTGTGGGATTAGGGTTAATATTCAATACTATACCCTTTTCAGTAATTGAAGCACCTCCGTCATGGACAACCTCACCGCTCACAACTGCCGTGCTTGAAGTTATATCTGAAACCGTTAAGGTTCCGAGTGTCGCCTGTTCTGCAGGGTCATCCTTGCCGCATCCCATTATAAGCAAAACCATCACCCCGCTTAATGTCAATAAGTAAACCAGGTAATTCTTTGTAAAACTTTTCATTTTTTTTCAATTTAGATTTATTAGTAATGTTAATTGGTTATTTCATGGTTGGTGTTTATTCACATTTGTAATATTTAAAACCTGTGCTCATACCTCAGGGTGGCATGCACTTCGTCATAAGCCTGTCCGGCATCCTCATCAGAGGGTGTGTTAATAAGTCCCCTTATCATGAAGCGGAGAGGGTTGCCGTTGGGCAGCCGGTATGATGCGGAAAGATTCATCATAAGCTGGCGTGACCACTGGCTCACAATATATTCCCCATCAATGATATCATTGCCTTTAAGCCTTTGCTGAGTTATCCATTTTATGTAGTTTGCCATTGCCAACGGATCATTTTCATCAACCCGCTGAACGTATTCAATTCCGTTTTGCGAAAAACCGAGGGTAAGACTGGTTGTCAGTCTCCTTTCAAAAAAGCCGTATCCTGCCGAGGTATTGAATGAATATCCCGTATTGGTGGATTCACCCATTTCGTTGCGAAGAAGGTTCCCCGAGAGATTTACCGACAGTCCGGATGGAAGTGATGTGCCATAAGTAAGTCCGGTGCTTATATTGGTGAACTCTACAGGCTGACGGGCTCCATCCAGCACAGCAGAACTTTGGTCGTCAAGCACCTGGTATGATCCGTTTAGTGAAACGGAGTGAGCCATATTCCCGGAACGTATAACTAAGGTCGGTACAACCATAAAGTTTCTTGAAAGCTGTTTCTGGTGCATCTCATTTGCCCCTTCTATAGTCATATCAACAGGCCTGTTCTCATTCTCCATCTGCATGAAGGAAAGGGTCAGGTTCAATGACTGGCTCAGTCTCATATTGGCATTGGCCCCAATCTGCTGTCTGCCGGTAGTTGAAATCCTTGTTTCAAGCAGGTTATTCCTGCCGCTGGTGAAATTCCCCCCCAGGCTGACCCTGCCGTTCATAAGCCTCACCTGCGGGCGAACCCTTATCAGCTCCTGGTCGCTTCTTATGTGTCCCAGTCCGAGAGACATAAATCCCGGTTGTATCCTTTCATATCCGCCGGTTATCCTTACCGGGCCGGCATTTATATTTGCGGTTACCTCTCCCGCATAATCCACACGCGAACCCGAACGGGGAGTAAACAAACCCGTTATATATTCTGCTCCGGGGATATCCCTTACATCCAGCTCTTCAGTAGTAATATCCCTTGTAAAAAGCGATACTGTCATGTTGCTTGTAAGGAAAAAAGCCCCGTCAAAAAAGGAGAGGTTGAATTCAGGTGTAATACTCA
>SLCF01000033.1 GCA_007125955.1 Bacteroidales bacterium
GAAGAGGATGTTTTACCCGGCATAACAAGGAAATATGTTTTCAGTATCTGTAAAGGGGCAGGTATTTCTTTAAGTGAAGAAAAAATACACAGGGATCATCTCCAGGGTATGGATGCTGCTTTTATTACGGGCACATCCCCCAAAGTTCTGCCTGTAAGAAGTATAAACGGCATTATATATGATGTTGATAACACTTTGATAGACAGGCTTATATATGAATATGACATGCTTGTGGACGCTTACATAAAAGGTTCACATAACACAACGTTTTCAACATGATGTGTATGGGGGAACATGTCAACCGGCTGAACTTTCACAATCTTGTAGTGTTCCGATAAAATTTGGAGGTCGCGCGACTGAGTGGAGGGATTGCAGCTTACATAAACTATTTTAGAAGGTTTTATTTCTGTGATCTTTTTTGCAATATCCTTATGAATACCCGTTCTGGGCGGATCAAGTATAACAGTATGCGGAGCCCCGTTTTTTTCAACAAATTCTGATGAAAGAAGTCTTCTTATATCTCCCGCAAAAAAATTTGTATTACCAATACCGTTCAGATCTGAGTTAAGCACCGCGTAATCTATAGCTTCCTGCACATATTCTATTCCGGTAACTTTTCCTGCATCACGTGCTATGAAGTTAGCAATTGTGCCCGTGCCGGTGTACAGGTCGTATATAACCTCGTGTTTTTGTGGGGAGGCGAAATCTCTTACAACTTTGTAAAGATTATATGCCTGGCAGGGATTTGTCTGGAAAAACGATTTTGGACCTGTCATGAATTCCAGGTCTTCCATTCTCTCTGTGATATGGTCTTTGCCGTGAAAAAGTTCGGCATCCAGATCGTTTATGGTATCATTTGCTTTTGGGTTGATAACATACAAAAGTGAAGTTATTTCCGGAAAGGTATCCCTTAAATGGCTGAGCAGTCCGTCAACAATTCTTTCATCCCTTCCGGAAAAAACCACAATCACCATAACATCTCCCGTTGAGGATGTTCTTATAATCAGGTTTCGCAGCAAACCCTCCTGCTTTCTTAAGTGAAAAAAGGGTATTCCGTTTTCAACCGCATATTTTTTTACTTCCAGTCTGATCTGGTTGGAAGGGTCTTTCTGGAGGTAACACTTTTTTATATCCAGCACCTTGTCAAAGCGCCCCGGTATATGGAACCCGAGTGCACTGGTCTCTTTTATCTCTTCCCCCGATTCTATTTCCTCACGGGTAAGCCAACGTATTGAGGAAAAGGTGTATTCAAGCTTATTCCTGTAAAAGGTGGTTTTTGGGGAAGGTAATATATTGTTTACAGCAGGAATATCCATTTTTCCTATACGTTCAAGGTTATCAACTACCTGTTGCTGTTTGAACTTGAGCTGTTCAGTGTAGGTAATGTGCTGCCATTTGCATCCGCCGCAAATACCAAAATGGCTGCAAAAAGGTTCGGCCCGAAGCGGAGAGTAGCTGTGAAAACGGTCAACTGTTCCTTCTGCATGCTTTTTTTTCTTTTTTCGAAAAGTGATATCAGCAATATCTCCGGGAGCGGCGAAAGGGACAAATACCACCATCCCCTCTATTTTTGCAATTGCCTTTCCCCCGGCTGCAATTCCGGTTATTTCAACTTTTTCAAATGATTCAGGTTTTCTTTTTCTGCCCATAGTTAAAATTTCTGCAATAAAGCGGCTCATTAGGTTTAAAACGGCAAAGTTAAGCAATTCATACCTTGAAGCGTCAATTGACTGCATATAATCATAATACTTCCATTGCGGAACAAAAATGAAAAGTAGCTTTGCAATATTATCCATTCGTATTATAAATGTTTTATTTAAAACCTGAATAGTTATTTTTGCACTTGAAAAAAATGGAGTATGATAACAATAAACGGTGTTTCAGTTTATTTTGGAGGGGTTGAGCTTTTCGGCGATATATCTTTTCAGGTGGGCAAACGGGACAGGATCGGGCTTGTAGGCAGGAACGGAGCGGGAAAAACCACGCTTTTAAGAATTGTGGCCGGTGAACTGGAACCCCAAAGCGGCGAGGTTTCCGTACCATCGGGCACAAAGATAGGATACCTCCCCCAGCAGATGGTACATAAAGACGGAAAAACCCTTTTCAACGAAACTTTGTCTGCTTTTACAGAGATCAGGGCTCTCGAGAAACAGATTGAAGAACTGAACACTCTTATTTCAGGCAGGACAGATTATGAATCTCCCGGTTATATGGAGCTTATTGAAAAGCTGTCTGAGACTACTGAAAGATTCCGCATTTTGGGAGGTGATACCGTAAATGCAAGGGTTGAAAGGGTTTTGAACGGACTTGGATTCAGATCTGCGGATTTCGGAAGGAAAACACAGGAATTCAGCGGAGGATGGAGAATGCGTATAGAGCTTGCCAAAATACTTTTAAGGGAACCCGATCTGCTATTGCTGGATGAGCCCACAAATCACCTTGATATAGAATCGATCCAATGGCTTGAGGTGTTCCTCGCTGACTTTTCCGGTGCGGTTATTCTGATCTCGCATGACCGTGCTTTGCTGGATGCATTGACAAACAGAACAATAGAGATTTCGCTTGGCAGGACTTACGATTACAAGGCACCCTATTCAAAATATGTTGAATTGAGGCGGGAAAGGAGGGAGCAGCAGATGGCGGCATATACCAATCAGCAGAAGGAGATCAGGGATACAGAAAAATTTATAGAACGTTTCAGGTACAAGGCAACCAAGGCAGTCCAGGTACAATCACGCATCAAGCATCTCGAAAAAATAGAGAGGGTGGAGATAGATCAGGAGGACTTGAGCAGCATAA
>SLCF01000024.1 GCA_007125955.1 Bacteroidales bacterium
CACAGGACCGGCATGAGGCCGGGAAATTCAGTATCATTACCGTTTTTTTAAATTAATTATTTTTTGGTTATTTTGGAGGGTCAGAAACTTAAAAATTCAATCTTATTATTTATCGCATTAAAAAAAAAGGAAATAAAAAGGTGGTTTTTATTATTTTCAACGACTGCATTACTAATAATTGCCACAGGATGTTCTTCAGAGTAGGAGAATGTAGTCTTGGACGGAACCTGGAAACTTACCGAAGAGAGTGTGAACGGCTCAACAACCAACTATCCGGTAGAGATTACCGGAACGGTTACTGACGATAACTGGCGTGGGGGGGGACACATTCAGCGGTTGTCCTTATGAAGCAACCATCAACAGGTACATATATATAGAGGATGGAAGCTGGCACAACATTGAGAGATACGGATATGTTGTGGATCTTATGGACGGCAACTTCAGCACCGGCAATCTATGGGAAGAAGAAGAAGGATACTTCACACCTTCCGGCAGCAATCTGGCAATCACTTTCCTCAATGGAGAAGAGCAACACCTTTTCGAAGGAACAATCTCCATCAGTGGTAAAAATATCACTGTTGAGGGCACCATAGTCTTCAATGAAGATCCTGATCAGTCAGTAGTAATAAATGCGGTAAAGGTGGAAGACTCTGAAATAGAAGACATACTTGAATAGTTGCATATAGAGATCAAGTGTATCCGTGATCATGTTTTTTCACTGCTGGTCTGGTGACACTCCCTAACAATAAGGATGGATATCTTCAATCCCAGGTGGTTAAAAACTATACCAATATTTTATAAAACATTTGTATAATTAGAAATATTTGTATATTGGGACGTTTTAATTTTTTTTTGTTTAATAAAATAAAAATTCACCCCGTGGAAAAAGAAGAATACAGAATCAGTTTTTTTAAACCTACCACCCTCCAGGCCAGGAAAAACAGGAATCTGATATTAAAATTGTTTATTGCCTGGGCTGTTGCGATTTTCGGATTTCAGGTATTATTAAGGATTCTTGAGGAACCAGTACCTGAAGATGCATTAATTGAGTTCACCGGCGCCTGGGAGAATATTGAATCGGGCAATGCTACCGATTCTGATTACAAAACTGCCGCAAAGTCAATGTTACAGGTAATGGGTAAAATCACCCTTGAACCGGAAGAATTTGCTGTTTTAAAAAATGGGGTGGGCTGGTCATTGTCAGAATTGTATCCGGATTCTGATCTGCATGATCTTCAAAAAGATGTCCGGCATTTAAACAGTTTAAAGGAACAGATAACCTCG
This sequence comes from Bacteroidales bacterium, assembly GCA_007125955.1. GTDB lineage: Bacteria > Bacteroidota > Bacteroidia > Bacteroidales > PUMT01 > PUMT01. The sequence goes on from SLCF01000024.1 coordinate 1,285, forward strand.
CTCCAGGATGAAAGATACCTGGAAGCAAAAGAGTTGATCATATCCAAAGCTGCACCTGTATTAGACATTGGCGAAAACACTTTGCTTGCACATATACTTGCGATTGGGCTTGACGATGATTTGCAGGATATTTCAGAAGAAAGCAAATCAAAGATCCCGGGAATCATGAGCTTATATTTAACACACAACCGTTCTGTTCTGACAGATACCGTATTTTTGGGGTTTCCTTTTCACTATTTCTATTCAGCTGTTTTCCTGCTGGTGTTTTTTATAGGTTTGTGCTGGATATATTGTTATAAAACCGACAAGCTGCACACCGAACTTAACTTTCTGGAACAGATTGATTAAATACTGCATTATTATTTAAATTCTGATATAATCATTTTATGAAATGAGCCATGTTAAAAATGTCGATATAATGAAGGGTAATTATCATGGCATGTTACATATGAACTAAAAAAAATTATAAAACAGATGAAAAAGATAATTACTCTCACACTCTTATCATTAATTCCACTGGTAACATATGCATCTCAGGATGTAACAGATCTGGAGGGCAGTTTTAAAGTCGGGCCGGCTATTATTCTTATCTTTATTCTAACCCTGTTTTTGCTTGTTGGCATTCTGTTCCGCGCTAAAGACACTACAGACTATTACGCTGCCGGTCGCGGAATATCCCGCGTTGGATCCGGTATGGCAATCGCTTCCAACTGGATGAGTGCAGCTTCTTTTCTTGGGATGGCTGCTCTGATGTATGGCACCGGTTATCATGGACTGGCTTATGTAGTTGGCTGGACCGGCGGATATGTTCTCTTACTTATACTGATGGCTGGTCAGATAAGAAGATATGGCAAGTTTACGGCAGCAGACTTTATTGGTGACAGATATTATTCACAAACATTGCGTGCCATTGCTGCGGGTATTACCATTATTATCTCAATTGCCTATGCAGTGGGACAATTTGGAGGAATTGGATTGATGTTCAAATGGGTTATGGGGATTGACTACATTCTGGCAGTTATTATTGGTGGTTCTGTAGTTCTTGCATACACCTTTATTTCAGGTATGCTGGGTGTTACGAAAAATATGCAGATCCAGTACGTTATCATTATTACTTCATTTATGGTTCCTTTATTTATTCTTACTGCTAAGTTTGATTATTTCTGGCTGATCCCCCAGATAGGATATGGTGCTGCAGTCCAGGATATTGTTGAAGGAGTTAAAATAGCTGATAAAGCTGGAATGTTAAATTCCCTGGGGCACCATTTTGCTATAGTGCCAAGCCCGGAATATGCCATGCCATGGGATCCTTCTACCGGGCAAACTTTTTTTCAATGGATTGCAATAGCTTTTTCCCTTATGATCGGAACTGCTGGCCTGCCTCATGTTATTCAAAGATTCTATGTTGTTCCAAAAGCCCGCGATGCCAGATGGTCAGTTGTCTGGGGACTGTTTTTTATTTGTTTGCTTTACTGGAGCGCCCCTGTTTATTCCGCTTTCGGCACAATACTGTCTTCAAATCCTGAAGTAGGGAAACTGGCAGCAGATGCCATTGTAGTTTATACTGCACAACTGGGTGATGTTAATCCGTTGATTGTGGGACTCCTGGCGGCAGGGGGTGTGTCTGCAGCTTTTTCCACAACTTCCGGGTTACTGGTAGCCGGGTCTTCTGCTTTTGCTCACGACCTGTATGTAAAAGTTATCAATCCGCAGGCCAAACCAAAAACCCAGATGACAATTGCCCGTTTGGGTACTTTGCTGATGGCAATTATTATCACTGCAATTGCAGTTCTTGATCTGGCATTGATAGCACAATTGGTTGCTATTGCTTTTTCAATGGCTGGCTGTACAATATTCCCTTTATTTCTGCTGGGGATATGGTGGAGCGGATCCAATCGCGCAGGTGCCAAAGCCGGGTTAATTGTAGGCAGCATTGTGACTCTGATATCACTCACCTATCTTATCGGGGATATAGCCGGATGGGTTCTGCCATTTAACGGGTTTATTACTTATTACCTGGGTGCGTGGTATTTTGCCTGGATTGGTGCTCCACTGGCTATTATCGCCAATATAATTGTATCTCTTTCAACCGAAGAAACACCCATTGAAATCAGAAAATTTTTAATTGAAAAAGTACACTCGTAAAAATTGATATAAATGTCAGTTAATAAAGGAACAAGGATAATCATAGTAATTATGGTTATCCTTGCTGTAATTGGTATTATTATTGCCAAAACTTATTACGGCAACATTAACAGGTCTGTAGACCCCCGGGTAAAACAGGCTCAGGTAATGTACGGGAGATATAATTTTTATGCTTCAGAAAACGATTTTGAAAAGGTGCTTGCTTTACTGGATAGTATCAGTCAGGTATATTCCTCAGTCCCTCATTACAGGAATTCCTATGAGATGGGAGTCCTTCAGAATAACCGGGCATCTGTATTTCTCACAAAAGCGCTGTCAGATACCATAAGGGTGGATATGAGACAACATTTTTTTGCTGTTGCCGAACAACATTTGTTAACGAGCATAGATTACTATACCGGCTGGCTGGATCTTTTCGGGAATCTTGCCCGGGAGGATATTGAAGCTATTGTTGAAAAAGAGTTCACCAATGCTGAGTCGCTGAAAAACAATGAAAACCTGGATGCTATAATCAGAAAAAGGGTGAATGAGATCATAACCGCCCAGATTGAAACTCCCAGAAGATTGTCTGTAAGTTTTACAAATCTGGGTATCATAAGAAGACATGAAAATCAACTGGAAGAGGCAGTTTATTATTATAATAAAGCACTGGAGCTCTGGGATGAAAATCTTACTGCGAAAAACAACATGAATATTTTGTTTGACAAACCAATCGAGAAGCATAGTATTTTCAGAAAGCTTTTCCCGCCCGAAAGAGAATAGTTGCTCCTTTTTATAAACAACTATAATTTTATAATATGAGAAAAAAAACATTTTCATTCCTCTTCCTGACAGCATTTATAGCACCCTTGTTATTGAATGCAGAGGAAAAGAATTATAATAATTATGGAATAAAGATCGGCGGGTTCATAAAAAATGATTTCTTTTATGACTCTCGCCAGACAGTAGCCGCAAGAGAGGGCCACTTCCTGCTATGGCCGGCAGAACCTTCAAGAGATATAGAGAATAATGATATAAATGAAGCATCAAGTTTTAATTTTTTATCAATTCAGACCCGGTTAAATCTCGCTGTTTCAGCGCCGGATTTTTTTGGTGTTAAGACCTCAGGTCTTATTGAAGGCGCTTTTTTTGGCCATTCAAATCATGATATAAATGGTTTCAGGTTACGACATGCTTTTGTAAAACTTGAATGGGAGAATTCTGAATTATTGTTCGGTCAGTTCTGGAATCCTTTATTTGTAACTTCATCTTTCCCTGATGTTGTTTCATTTAATACGGGATGTCCTTTTCAGCCTTTTTCAAGGAACCCTCAGATACGTCTGACACAGAAAGCAGGGAATTTTGATATTATTGCGGCAGTGTTATCTCAACGTGATTTTGCCAATATTGGCCCTGCAGGAGCCAGCTCCTCATATTTGCGTAATTCCGGAATTCCTGATATCCACTTTCAGGCACATTATACTATTGATGAACCGGATGCAGGTTCACAATTTATTTTCGGAGGGGGTGCTGCCTACAAGAAAATTATCCCTGAACTTGTAACGGAAGAAGATTACAGAACAAATGCAGCAGTAGCAGGAATAACATATATGGGTTTTGCCAAAGCAAAATTTCAGCCGGTTACAATTAAAGCTCAATATCTTCTGGGGCAGAACGGAAATGACCTGCTTATGCCAGGTGGCTACGGGATAAGTGAAATAACAGATGCAGAAAAAGGAACAGTAAAATATTCTCCTACACAAACCAGGGCATACTGGTTAGATTTACACACCAATGGGGAGGCATTCCAATTTGGTGTTTTTTGCGGGTTGTCTGAAAATCTCGGAGCAACAAAAGAACTGGTTGAAGGCACAGAAATTACCGGGTTGGGGACAGAGATAAAGTCACTCTACCGGATCGCACCAAGGATGGTTTTAAATTCGGGTAAAGCACGCTTTGCTCTTGAATTTGAATATACAGGTGCAAATTTCGGATCAATAGATATTTCTGAAGAGAGGAAAGGTATCCCGGTAAATACGGAAGAAGTTTCCAACCTCCGTATATTATTCGGGGTTTATCTTTTTCTGTAATATTATTTCCGGCTGATTGTTTCTGTCTTGTCAGGGGTGGTTTTAACCCACAATATTGAACAAACACCATAAGCCTGAAATAGAGGACATGAATTACCGGAAGTAATTAATTAAATTGCATTAAATTTTCAAACTAATGAAGCTGGGTTTTGTATCTGATATCCATGAAGACGTTATCTCGTTGCAAAAAGCGCTGGATCTTTTATACAGGGAGAATTGCGATCAGATTATTTGTTTGGGGGATATTATTGGTTTCAGTAATCCATATTATCCGTTCGGTGAAACCAGGGATGCTAATGCCTGTATAGAACTTGTAAGGGATAATTGTTCAATAGTGGTGCCAGGCAACCACGACCTTTTTTTATCCGGGCAAATTCCCAGATTCAGCGCAGGCATTAATTATCCTGAAGACTGGTTTTTGATGGAAACCGGTAAAAGGATGAATTTAATGAAGGGGAAGATATGGTTTTATGAAAATGAAATCATCCCCGAACTGGAGCAGGAAAACATCCGGTATTTGAAATCCTTACCCGAGTACGAAGTCAGGAATATTAATGGTTACAATATACTTTTCACACATTTTCTTTATCCTGATATTTCAGGATCCCTGAGAAAAAGAGTTGATGAGATATGTGATTACAGAAATCATTTCTGGTTTATGCGGCAAAATAGTTGTATATTGTCTTTTAGCGGACATATGCACAGGGAAGGATTTGAAATTATCAATATGATGGGATTTAAGGAATTCGGGTTTAAGAAAAAGAGACTCAGGAAAACTGAATCATTCATTGGCTTGCCATCAGTGGCTTCAGGAAAGAATAAAAACGGAGTTGCTATTTTTGATACAGAAAGTTTTGAACTGAAGACTTTCAGGTTGAAATAGAGAGTTGTACTTTATATCATCTTTAATGTTTTCAATAATCTGCACCGGTTTTTGTTTTGTTTTAAAAATGTTTGTTTAGTTCCATAAGCTCAAAATAGATCTTTCATGAGAGGTGGTTTTTTTATAAAAATAATAGTGCCTGCCATTCTGGTTATAGGGATTTTTGTTGTTTCATTCTCTGTGATTTTCATTCCAATGGTAGAAAGGGGGCTTATGGACCGCAAGAAAGAGATGATAAGAGAGTTGACCAATTCTGCATGGAGTGTTATTGATGAATATCACCGGGAAGCACAAATTGGAAGCCTTTCTGAAGAATCGGCAAGGGAAATGGCTATTAACAGGATTAGAAATATCCGTTACGGTGATGAAGCGAAAGATTACTTCTGGATCACCAATATGGATCCTGTAATGATTATGCACCCCTACCGTCCTGATTTGAACGGCAGGGATATATCCGACTATTCCGACCCGCATGGAACAAAGTTATTTGTTGAAGCTGTCAAAAAAGTAGAAGAGGGCGGAGAAGGATATATTGATTACTGGTGGCAATGGAAAGATGACAGCACGCGTATTGTTCCTAAACTATCATATGTGAAGGGATTTGAACCCTGGGGCTGGATCGTGGGTACCGGCATTTATATTGAGGATGTTAAAGAGGAGATAAGAACAATTAATTCAGGGCTCATCAGTATCACCCTGCTGGTTGTGGTTCTGATAGCAATTATAGTATTCTATATTACCCGCCAAAGTCTGATTATTGAGCGCAGGCGTGTTGATGCAGAAAAAGAACTAAAACATTCACAATTAAAATATAAGGTTCTCGTGGAGGCTTCCTCTGAAAGCACCATGATGTGGCTGGATGGCAAATTGATCTATTTTAACCAACCGATCCTGGATATTACAGGATACGCAGAAGAAGAGCTTTTGAATAAGAAAATGGATGAGCTGTTTACCCTGCAAAATGGATCAATAAAGGATCTTTATGAAACAGTTAACCGGAGCAGGAATGTGGAAGCCATGCTTATAACCAGGAACGGTGAAAAAGTAGAGGTTGTAATAACAATATCCAATATAGAAATTAATGGTAAACGTGGTTTTATCTTCATCATTAAAGAAGTAACGCGGAACTTGATGCGGGATAAATCAATACAAATTTTTCAGGAAGAGTTAAGTACATCCCTGTTGGTTATGAATTCGCCTGTGAAGTTGTATGTTCATCAACCGGAAACTATTGATATGGATCTTGCTATTCATGAAGCCGCTGACATGATGATCAGAAAGCAAACGGAAATGCTTTTTGTAACAAGAAACAGAAAAGAAATTGTTGGTGTTTTGTATAATGATGTATTCGTTACTGAAGCCATAGCGGGGAAAAAGAATCATGATACAAGGATTTTTAATGTAATGAAATCGCCTGTCATCTATGTAGATGAAAACCAGTTACTTTTTGAGGTTTTGCTGATAATGGAGAAGGAAAATACTGATTATGTGGCTGTAAGAAATGACAAATCGCAAACATCCGGTTTTATCGGTAAAAAAGATCTGCTGGCAGCCCAGCAAAATGCATCACTATTCCTGGTTAAGAAGATAGAAAAAGCTGAGCTGGTAAGCCAGCTTCAATCACTGTATGATAAATTGCCCGGTATATTATCATTGCTTCTTGGTGCCGGGTTTAATTACCGGAATATTGCACAGGTATCATCTGCAGTTTCCGATGCTATCACTAAAAGGGTGGTTGGATTGGCGATTGAAAAAACAGGTGCCCCCCCTGTTAAGTTTGCTTTTATTTCACTGGGAAGTGAAGGGCGGGAAGAGCAGACATTGAAAACCGACCAGGATAATGCTATAATTTACGATGGAAAAAAAACTGATGAGGTTGATGAGTACTTTCTTGAACTGTCTGAAAATATAAACGACTGGTTGAATGATATAGGTTATGAATATTGCAAAGGGAAAGTGATGGCAAGTAACCCCAGATGGTGTCAGCCTGTTACAAAATGGAAGGAATATTTTAAGGAATGGGTGGAAAACAGTGATCCTGAAAATATTCTGGAGACATCAATCTTTTTTGATTTGCGTTATGTTTACGGTGAAAAATCACTTGTTGATGAATTGAAGAAAGAGATTATAAAAATTACTGATTCAAATGCAGTGTTTTTTACCAACCTGGCCAAATCCGTGCATCGCATGAAAGCTGTTGCCTTTTCTGAAAAGCTGGAAACTATAGATTTGAAAAAAGCAATTATGCCGGTTGTAGGGTTTGCCAGGGTATATGCTTTGAAAAACAATGTGAATAAGACCAACACTGTCTACAGGCTTAAAAGTATTGTTTCTTCAGGGAAAATTAGCAGATCGTTTATCGAAGATATAATTAAGGCTTACGAGCATTTGATGTTTTTCAGATTTAAATTGCAGACAGAAAAGATACTGTCCCATGAAAATCCCGACAACCTTCTTCGCATAGCTGAATTAACCAATATTGAAAAAGCAACATTAAAAACAGCACTCGCTGAAGTTGCCGAAATACATACCCAACTCGGATTTGATTTTGAGGGGGCAATTTAGTTAATCTTCAAAACCTGCCTCCTTTGGACTTCTGCCATGACCGGCGATAATGATTCTTCATGTGGTTTGCTTCCTCAAAACGATGAAGTCGTAAGCAGTCAAGTTGACGGGAAAAATGGTTATTCAGTCAGATGCATCAGGGATGCGGAATAAAAAACCCCGGACAACAAAGAGGGGATGTTAAGGCAATGGCGGCAGGACTGACGGATCGAGGGTATTGCTGCCGCCTGCCTTTGAAGCCGTTTCAGAAGGGATGAGAAGGTAATCCCTGAAATACCTTGTCTTTGTGCCCGGCTGGAAGGCCAGCGGCCACTCCTCTACTTTTTCAAGCTCCCGAACATGACCGAGGTCAGGTGTTTTTATTACCCTCCACATCTCATAATCCATTGAACCGACCAGTTCCTTCACTTTTACCTGCGACCGGTGCATGGAGTCGTTCTCGGCAGGAAGTATTTCGATAAGGATATAGGGGCGATCGGTTTTCATAACACTACGGCAGCCTTCCAGAACTGAAAGCTCGTCTCTTTCAACATCTATCTTGATCATACAGATGCGGCCGGTTTTCATTTCATCTGACTCCCTGATCTGGTCAACCGAAAGCGCCGGCACTGTCCGGCTTTCGGAGTGCAGATACTTCTGCGGCTTTGATCTGGGTGATGTTGTGGAGGTGGTGGCGCCGGGCCTTGGTATGAAGAGGTCTTTACTCGATTCCCTGCCCGATGATGCTGCTGCCCAGACCGGCCGGAAATTTTCAAGGTTATTAGCCCTTATGAGCTTTTCCATATTTTCCACACACTCCTTTTGAGGCTCAATGCCTATATAGCTGCACTGAGGCTGGGAGGCCTTTGCTTTAAGCATGGTCTGTCCCATGTGCGCTCCCACATCAACGAAGAGGGAGCCCGGACTGAGCAGGCTACCCAGCAGGTCTTCCATCCACTTTTCGGACACCATTTTGCCGGCATACTGAACAAGGCTCCTTCGGCTGACCGGCACCCGGAATGTGGTGTCGGAATCCTCAATGTAACCGTAACCCCTCATCAGATCCCTTATGCGTCTCGGGCGGATGAAAACGTGAAACACCCATTTATACCTGTAATACAACAACTTCAGGCTATATAAAAACCTGCTTTTTATGTTCAAAGTCAACATTATTTTCTGATATTTAGAATAATTATACCTCCCTGGTAGACACGGTCAAAGATAAACAGTTTTTCCATCTGAGAAAATGGTTACTTCATTTGCAATGAATGAAAATAATTGAACATTTTGTAATATTCATATGTTTATATATGAAATATATGAATGAAACCCTCATAATCCTTCGGCAGACAAAATAATATACGTATGAAAAGAGTGTTGTTGATATTTTCTTTCCTGGTATTTTTTACCGCGGGTTTTTCGCAGTTAAAGACCTATAATTTTGACCAGCTTCAACCCAGGCTCAGCACCGGAAGTGATTCTGTATACGTTGTGAATTTCTGGGCCACATGGTGCGTACCATGTGTGAAGGAGCTGCCGGAGTTCGAAAAAATAAACGAGGTGTATTCGGATAAAAAAGTAAAAGTACTCCTGGTCAGCCTTGACAATCCTGATCACCTTGAATCGAGAGTTATGCCTTTCATTGAAAATCATGGACTTAAATCGGAGATAGTGCTTCTCGACGATCCGCAAAGCAACAGGTGGATACCAATGGTTGACGAGTC
>SLCF01000130.1 GCA_007125955.1 Bacteroidales bacterium
AATCCCGGAAGGGTTGTGTTGAGATCGTACTTCTGGAGACCGGCCATAGTTGCTGTGTTCAGAAGCCATGTGTTCTTAAGCGATGTTGAAACACCAAGGTATGTAGTCCTGCTGAAAGCCGGCGTTGTTTCTCTTTCTGCCGTTTCAGGAGGCTCAATGGCAGCGGTGGTGGCACCGTGGCCGGGCGGCTCCGTTTTAGCAGCGGGCAATTTACGGAGCCTCCCGGCCGGCGCCATGCCGGTATAGGGTATCTGTTCACTTAAATATTCAGTTTCAGGTCTGACTGTCAAAATAGCTGTTTCCACTTCTTCCCGGAATGACCCGGTAACATGGAGTGCAAATCCGGGGTCTTTTACCGCAGATGCATGGGGTGCATTTATGCGCCGGTCCGTTCTGAACGTCCCTGCAATCATTCCACTTTCAGTATCCACATTTTTTGCATTCCTGTAGGAATATGACGGAGCTATTTCGCGGACAACCCTTTCCTGGGACAGGAAAAGGGATATCCCCAGAATCACTAAAACTGATGCTGCTGCCGACAATGCAACCCTTGCGCCAATTAAAAAGCGCTTTCCGGAATCAAGGCGGCGGGAGATGTTTTCCCACCCTTCATCAATGGCCATCCTCCTGGATATTTCCTCCCAGGAGTCGTCAATGTCCAGTTGCATGGAGATATTGTCCCAGGACTCTTTTGGAGGAGTGGTGGGGTTCTCCCTGAACATGTTACGCATCCATTTTATGAAGTTTTCCATATTTCTGTTATAAGTATCAGGTTACCAGATCTCCGATCATTTTTTTCAGAAGCCCCCTTGCCCTGCTGAATTGTGACTTTGAAGTTCCTTCAGTTATTTTCAGCCTGTCAGCAATCTCTTTGTGGGAATAACCTTCAAGTGCAAACATGTTGAAGATCAATCTTGCACCTTCAGGCAGGCGGTTAAGTTGTTTGATCAGATCTTCCATTTCAAGCTTTTCCAGTCCGTTGACATCGTCATTATTTATAATATCAAAATGCTCGTTTTCCGAAATTATATTGTTCAGCCTTTTTTTCTTCCTGAAATAGTCTATCGCTGTATTCACAAGTATTCTTCTTATCCAGCCTTCCAGTGTGCTGTTGCTGTTGTTTTCGTTAAATTTTTTTATATTCTGAAAAACCTTTATAAATCCGTCCTGCAGGATATCCTGTGCGGCACTTCTGTCGCCTGCATATCCAAGGCATACCGTATACATAACAGGGGCATACTTTCTGTAAAGTACTTCCTGGTATTTCCGGTCATTTTCCCTGCACCCCTCAAGGATAACTTCCTCGCTGTGTCCGGTTAATTCTGCCATTGCCCGCTTCTGTTTATAGCCGTATTATTGCCTTTGTTGATTGCTGCATTTGGAATGAAACTATATCAAATATATCCTTGTTTATATTTTCGTTAATTACCAGTGTAGGGACTCCGTTTAGGTAGGGCATATGTGCCTGGTCGATGAAATGCCCGGGTACCGAATTGAACCAGATGTCAGGCTTGAATACTATTTCAAGCGTTGATGTTTTATCGGCTGTAATGCTCAAAGTACTGCTGCCCTGCGGATCACTGCTTATCCCTTCAAAATGGTAATCAGCCCCTGCTGTTATTTCAAAAGGTATTATGCCCCTTCCGGGGAAATTTGCGGATCCGTGAAAATAGAGCCCGGGAGATTCTTCTTCTTCAAAAAAATCAAGCACTATTCTTATTCTTGTGTAAACCCCCTGAGGAACATTGAATTTGGAAGGCGGGTCAGTTGTTCCGGTAACAAGGTCAGCTATCAGCGGCGGACTGAAATGGGATTTGAAATAGTAATCCTTACCTGTTTCCCTGATGCCGTCAAATTCCAGTGAGCTAAGGATTATCCTTGCGGTGTCTATGCTGACCTGATGAGGTGGCTGCGAAGTGCTCTCTATTGAAAATTTAAGAAGCAGATCTGACGGGTAAGTTGACGGATCTTTTACACATGATCCCACTGTTAAAAGGATCGGGAAAAATAATACCAAAGCCAGTCTTGTTAAACTTCCGGGGTGTTTGCTGACCGGCCTGTCAGTCAGACCGGTTTCGGAATTATTTCCTGCCATACCCACGGCCAAATCTCCGTTTATTCCCCCGGCAATTTTACCAGCAGACTTTCCGGCTATCTTCCCGGTCATTTCCACGGCCGTCTTCCCGGCCAAACCTCCGGCTCTACATGTAAAGACCTTGAGCTTTTCCATTTTTACAATAGTTTTTACACATATATAACGGAAACGGAGATCAAAAGGTTGGAACTTTTTTTGAAGTTTAAGCCGTATAAGAATGCAGGTATTATTTTGAATATCACTCCTCCATGTTTCTCTGGAGTTCGGCCATCTGAATTGCAGTAACAGCCGCTTCAACTCCTTTGTTCCCTTGTTTACCGCCGGCTCTTTCCTTTGCCTGTTCATACGTCTGTGTAGTAAGAACACCGAAGACAAAAGGGATATTGTAATTCATGTTCAGCTCCGTTATACCATGGGTTACACCCTGGCAAACAAAATCGAAATGCCTTGTTTCACCCTGGATTATGCATCCCAGGCAAATTACTGCATCAAGGTCGGCATATTCTGCCATGAACTGCCCACCAAGTGTAAGCTCAAAGCTGCCGGGAACATGTCTCACCATAATGTTGTCCTCCCTTGCACCTTCCTCGGTCAACTTATTGTATGCGCCTTCAAGGAGCGCACCGGTTATTTCGCTGTTCCAGCTTGAAACAACAATACCGAACTTCATATCCTTTGCGGAGGCAAGTTCTGAGCTGTTGTGGGCTGAAAGGTCCTTTTTCTTTTGTCCCATAACATATGGTTTAAAAGTTGATTTTGCAAGCCTGGAGGTTGTAACTGACTCACTGATTTAATCTTGCCTTTACCCTGCCGATATATTTTCTTGCTTCTGCTCCTTCCTGGGTATCGGGGTAATTTTCAAGTATTCTATTGTACATTTCGAGCGATTTCTCGTAATTTTCCAGTTCTTCATAAACAAGTCCCGCCTTCATGAGGTAGATTGGGGTTGTAAGGTTGTTGTCCCTTCTTTGTGCTGCTTTTGAATAAAATGAAGCGGCGCTTTCATATTCTCCCAGCTCCAGATATGCGTCACCCATAGCTCCTATAGCAATTGCCGAAAGGAACTGGTCTCTTGAATGAAAACGGGAAAGGTATTCGATTGCATTTTCATATTCTCCCAGATGGAGAAATGAGAGGCCTGCATAATAACTGGCCAGGTTAGCTGTTTTTGTTACACCATATTCATCAATAATATCCAGGAAACCGGGTTGGTTGCCGTCACCGTAAAGTGCAAGACTGAACGAATCTATCTCGAAATATCTTTCGGCACTGTACATTTCAGAAACAGCTTCCTTTTCAAGGGGAGCGACATACAGATGCCTGTAACCCATATAGCCCAATACTACTACAATGATAGCCACAACAATAAAAGTCAGGCTTTTCTGATTTTCTTCAATATATCTTTCAGTTCTGGTCAGAAGGTTTTCAACACCTTCCAGCTTTTCATCTGTTTGCTCCTTCTTTTTTTTCACAGGTTTTGCTGCTTCTTCTTCCTTTTTCTTCCCTTTTTTGCTGGTCATATCTTTAAGTTAATGATGATTTTTTTAATTCCACAAAAGTAACTGTTTTGATGATTATTTACAAACTATATTTTAACTTTACAAACTCCATCATTATTGTAAAAGCTTGATTCAGTACAAAAAATCATCCTTCTTATGTTTCTGAAAAACATATCTCTGATAAACTTTAAGAATTTTGAGCAGCTTGACCTTGAGTTCTGCCGGAAGATAAACTGCTTTTCCGGCAGGAACGGTTCGGGAAAGACAAACCTGATGGATGCTGTATATTACCTGTCAATGTGCAAGAGTTTTTTCAATGCCGTTGACAGTCAGAATATAATGCATGGAAAGGATTTTTTTGTTATCCAGGGAACATATTCACGCCTGGAGGAAGATGAGAATATTTACTGTGGAGTGAAGAGGAATACAAAAAAGCAGTTCAGGAGGAACAAAAAGGATTATTCAAGGCTCAGCGACCATATAGGCTTGCTTCCGGTTGTGATGGTATCGCCGGGCGACTCTGTTCTGATAACCGGTGGGAGCGAGGAAAGGAGAAAGTTCATGAACGGTGTGATCTCGCAGTATGATAAGCTTTATCTGGAAGACCTGATAAAGTACAATCAGGCACTTACACAGCGTAACGCCCTTCTTAAGGATTTTGCACGTAAGGGTTATTACGATGCGGAAAGCCTCGATATCTGGACTCAGCAGCTGATAGAACCGGGAAACCGTATTTTCAACAAACGTGTGGAGTTTCTTGAAAAACTGCTTCCGATATTTCAGTATTACTATGATTTTGTTTCGAAAGGGAAGGAGATGGTAGGGCTTATATACGATTCCCAGCTGTCTGCTTCAGGCTTTGAGAACCTTTTTGAAAAGTCGCTTGAAAAAGACCGCATACTGCAGTATACAACAACCGGCATACATAAGGATGACCTGCAGTTCCTGCTGGGCGATAACCCGATCAAAAGAGACGGCTCACAGGGACAGCAAAAGACCTATCTTGTTGCACTGAAGCTTGCACAATTTGATTTCATGAAAAGGATAAACGGTTTCAACCCGATACTTTTGTTCGATGATGTTTTTGACAAGCTCGACGATGTAAGAGTAAAGCAGATAGTAAAGCTTGTATCGGCAAACCATTTCGGACAGATTTTCATAACCGATACCAGCAGGGAAAGACTTGAAACTATCTTAAAAGGCATTGATATAGAATACAGGTTGTTTGACATTGAAAATCTCAATTCTGCCTGAACGGGTTTAAACGAATAAAACCCGACAATAACCAACTATATGCGTAAAAGCAATACACAAAAGCTGGGCGAGGTAATAAAGGAATACCTCAGGTCACTTAAAATTGACCGCAAAGTTAAGGAAACCGGGATAATTAACACATGGGCTTCTGTTATGGGCAGGTCGGTTTCAAGGCGCACCAAAAAGATCTATATAAGGAAGGGAATAATGTATGTTCACCTTGATTCACCTATATTGCGCAATGAGCTTTCATACATGAAGACCCGCATAAAGAAAAGGTTTAATGAAGATGCGGGAGAGGAGATCATCAAGGATATTGTGCTAAGGTGAATGGTTGATATGAACAATCATATATCCGTCCTGAATTATCTGCAGTCTATCTGCCGATAATTCCCGCAATGAGTATTGCCTAAGAATAGACATGTATGCTGTCGCTTGCCGCCGGCAGGTAATTGACCCCAAACCATGCAACAAGCAGTATTATGAAAGCGCATCCCAGCATCCAGAGAGGCGTTCGTACCTTTGCCGGATGGAAATGCCTGTAATGGATATAGAGAAGGTAGGCAAGCCATGTAACAAAAGCCCATGTTTCCTTGGGGTCCCACGTCCAGTAATGACCCCATGCTTCTTTTGCCCAGATAGCCCCGAAAAGTAGACCGAGTGTCAGAAAAGCGAATCCAAGATAAACCAGGTTGTCAGACAGGTTCATAATTGATTTGCGGAATGTATGGAAGTAATCAAGGTAGAGTCCTTTTAATGCCACAATGGTGGCGGCACCCAGCAAGGCATAACCGAAGATGTAAACTATAACATGAGGAACAAACCAGGGGCTTTGCAGGGCGGGCACAAGTGTCTTGCTGAAGTTCTCCGGATATATCAGATTTATCAGTGAGAAGACGAGTGACATCAGTATGCTGTAAGAGAGAAACCATTTGTACCTCCACCTCACATAGGCAATATAGCCAATAAAACTCAGAAAGAAAGCGTACCACAGTCTTGTTTCACCCAAAGTACGCATTGGGGCTCTCCCAAGGTTAATCCAGAGGGCAACGAGGAAAAACCCGAAAACTGCTATTCCTGTGATGATAAGCAGATGGAAGAAAGTCTTTCTGATCCTGCCTCCTCCGGGTAACCAGATAATTATAACCCCGGATATCCATAAGATCGAGGAGAGAATTCCGAAAAAGGGGAAGTTAGTCCATTCCATAGAGAATATTTTTAATATTCCGTTGTTACCTTTCAGTAACTGGTTAAAGTTTTAAGTTGTTTCAAAATGGCAACCTGTTAAATTATGCTGTAATCCCTTATCCGGGATATAGGTTTTTTCAGATGCAATGCACCGCTTAATGCATTTAGTCTTCAAAGCCCCTGCCGGACAAAGGTCTGTTCATATTGTTATCATCCAGCTCCTCTTTCTTTATGCCCCTTCCGAGCCATAAAATGTACAGCGCACCTGCCAGGAGCATCATTATACCTGTATAAACCACCGGCAGCCAGGGATCACGTACGATTTCCAGAACGCTCAGTTCAGACCATCTGCCACGGGAAGTATCGTAACTGTACTGGTAAAGCCTCCATCCCTCAACCCTGGGAGGGGCATTGACCTCGATAACTTCATCCCGCGGCTCTTTCTCTTTTGTGTAGATGCGTACATCCGACCTGTACCTTTCCGGCCTGGGTTCCGTCATTGCAAGCACCATGCCGTTGTCCAGAATAATATATGACGGATTCACCAGGAAGCTTCCGCATGAGAGCCATCCTGTGTGGCTTTCCCTCCCGTTTTGGGATGTAACGGTAACTCTTGCCGCAGGAGGCGAGCCTGTTTCATCCGACTTTGTAAAACCATCTCCTGCCGGCCACGCCGAAGGGAGGAACTCTTCCACGGTTATACGGTAGTCAAGCAGGGTAAACATATCACCTTCATAAATATGCGGAAGTCCGCCGCTTATACCCTCCGCTATTCTTCCGGTACGACCGTCAAATATCCCTGCTTTCGGAGGGTATTGGTCAATATGGAAACTGTCAAGCCTTACAGCAAAAGGAAGCTCATAGTTGCGTTTCTGGTTGTCATATGCATACCATATGGTTTCACCTGCATGAAGGTCCATTTTGAGCCTCTGCAGGTCGCCAGTCCCCAGAGAAGCACCCGCAATTACAATCCACAGTCCGGCATGGTTAAGAAGGAAACCTGCGTTTTTAGTGTTCAGCGGTGTTGATCGCCTAAGCGAAACAAGCCCCAGGGAAGTGAGCAGGTATATCTGTGCCATTACAATCACCCAGCTGTTCTTTACATGAGTGAAACCTGCTGCTGAAAGCAGGGAGCCGGATTCGCCGTTCTGGGGTAAAAGCCCCAGTATGAGGGCGGCAAATGAGAAGAGAGTTATTGAGCTTATAGCTGCCGGCACTCCTGAAAGCCATTTTACGAAATTGCTCTTTCCGTAAAATATGTGGAGAAAGGCCAGTGTTGCTATAAAAGTCATTCCTGCAAACATATTCGCGGGAAATCCGGGAACGGAGATACCCGGCGACGCAGTAAACATTTCAATGAGAACCCCTGCAAACATCAGCAGGAATGCTACCAGGAAACTCTCACGATACCTCCAGGGATGTGTCCACATTTTTCTCACCACTTCGGAACTGCTATTTTTCTTTTTGCCGGCCATAACAATTTGATCTTGTAGATGTTTATATATAGGGCCTGAAATTATCCAATGTAAGCTGTTTTTTAAAGGCTTAAAAATACATTTTAACAAAGAAAATAAAAACATATAATTTTACGTAAAACGTGAAAATAAACCAGAAATGAAAAAATTCCTCAAAATTTCGGCTATTGTAATTGCTTTGTTGGTTATAATAATTATTCTGACCCCCCTTCTTTTCAAGGGCAAACTTATAGAAATAGCAAGGCATGAGATCAACAAAAATGTCGATGCCAAAGTTGAGTTCAGCGATGTGAGGGTTTCGCTGATCCGGAACTTCCCAAACCTGCATGTAGCAATAACCGACCTGTCAGTTAGCGGTATAGACGATTTTGCCAACGATACTCTTGTTTCGTTCGATGCATTCCGGTCGGTTGTCAGTTTAATGAGCCTTATAAGAGGAGAAGGGGTAAATGTAGTCTCGGTAATACTGGACAGGCCTCTTGTCAATGCAAGGATACTGGAAGACGGGAAGGCTAACTGGAATATAATGGTTGAAAGGGAGGAGGAGCTGCCTCCCGATACCGCTGCAGCACCGGCTGAATTCAAAATGAACCTTAGAAGCTTTGAGATACGTCAGGGACGTTTTATCTATGATGATGCGCCCTATGTTACAAAGGTGTCGCTTGACAACCTCAACCTGCTTATGAAAGGAGATATGACCCAGGATTTCACCTCTCTGGATATAGACGCTTCCGCATCCGGTTTTAACATATGGTATGCTGACATACGTTACATATCAGATGCTGACATTATTGTAAACACCTTAATGGATGCCGACCTGAATGATTTCAGGTTTACTTTCACTGGTGGCGATTTAGTGCTGAACAATCTGGCCATGGGTGTTGACGGATACTTTGCCCTGCCTTCAGGCGGCATAGAGATGGGCTTTGACTTTTATTCGGTAGAAACAGGACTTGAGACGTTGTTGTCTCTTGTACCGGCAATTTTTATGGCAGGAATGGATGATATTGAGACTTCAGGTGAAATATCGGTTGAAGGGTTTGTCCGCGGATTCATGGGAGGCGGTGTTATGCCTTCAGCCGGAGTAGAGGTTATGGTAGGCAACGGAAGTTTCACCTATCCCGGCTTTCCCGCCTCTGCCGATAATATTCAGATGGAAATGGGACTACTGTATGATGGTGAAGATGAAGACAGGTCGTTTATTGACCTCAAACGTTTCCATGTAGATCTGGCAGGCAACCCCTTTGATATGAAACTGAATTTGACCACACCGGTAAGCGACCCCCGTGTTGATGCAATGATGGAGGGAAGAGTTGATCTCGGAAAAATATCCGATATAATGCCGCTTGAAGGTGTAGCCCTGCAGGGAGTAATGGATGCTTCTGTAGTAATGGCAGGTGTTTTGTCAGATATTGAAAACGAAAGATACGACAATTTCAGGGCAGACGGTCATATAGAGCTCACAGGATTCGGTTATGAAGACAATGATATCCCTTACGGGGTAAGCATTCCTTCTGCACGTATGGATTTCTCCCCGCACATCGTTGAGATGCCTTTCATGCAAATGGCAATGGGAAATACCGATATGGCAATTAACGGCAGCCTGGAGAATTTTATCCCTTATCTCTTTTCCGGCGGTGTGGTGCGCGGGAATTTGTCGCTAACTTCAACCGTAACTAACCTGAATGAGCTGCTTGCTTTCGAAGCAGAAGAGCCTGAAGAGACCGATACTTTGCAGCTTTCCATAATTGAGATTCCTTCCGATATCGATTTCACCTTTACTTCATCAATAGGGAATTTGTATTTCGGGGAAATGGAAATGTCGGATATCCAGGGAATAATAAGGGTTGCTGATAGCAGGGCATTTATGGAGAATTTAAGCATGAATATGCTTGGCGGCTCGGTTGCCGTTTCGGGTGAGTACAATACGGCAGACATGACAGAGCCTTTTGTTGATTTTTCAATGGATGTAAACAGTTTTGACATCCCATCCTCATTCAATACATTCAACACCGTGCAGGCACTTACTCCTGTTGCAAAAGATCTTAGGGGCACTTTTTCGGCACGGATGAATTTCAGGAGCACACTTGACAATGATTTCACGCCTGTCATGAGGTCAATCATTGCTGGGGGGGGATTGGAGACATCACGTGTTGAGGTTGTGAGCTCCAATACATTTAACAGGATTGCTTCTGTGCTTAAACTGAGTGAGGGTACAACAAATGTTTTACGTGACATAGACATAAATTTCCGTATTCAGGACGGAAGGCTCAGCATTGATCCCGTTAATTTCAGCATGGGTCCGGTTGAAATGATGATAGCCGGTGACCAGGGATTGGACAGGACAATGAATTACGCCTCTACGATGAGGATTCCCCGCTCGGCTTTTGGAGAAGGTGCGAATGAGCTGATAAACGACCTGGTGTCACGCGCATCTGTACTCGGTATTGATATGACACCGGGTGAATATGTGAATGTTGACCTGAAGATCACCGGCACATTTTCCGACCCCAGGATAACGGTTGATCCGGGTGAGGGACTTGCTACTGCTGCAACGCGCATAAAAGAGCAGGTTACAGAAAGGGCTGCCGAAGAGATAGAGAGAAGGGTGGTGGAAGCTGAAACGGCCGTCAGGGAGGATCTTTCAGCCAGGGCTGAAGATATAATGAAAGAGGCGGAACGCCGGGCGGAACAGCTGAAAAGTGCTGCAAGTGAGACAGCTGAAAAGGTAATTAAGGAAGCTGAGCAGCGTGCTGTTCAGATAGAAAAAGAGGCTGAAGGAAGAGGACGCCTTGCAGAGCTTGCAGCAGAGCGGACTGCAAACAGGATCAGGGAGGAAGCTCAAAACTCTGCAAAAAAGATCATCAGTGAAGCGGATGCCCGTGCAGAACAAATTCTTGAAGAGGCAGGAAAAGAGATTGAAAAGTTAAAGGAGGAAGAGAGATGACAGTCACCCGGAGCAAGTTCTTTTTGAAACACTCCTCCGCCCCATTTAGGCATTCATTTTTCCTGGTCAGCCGAAGCACGTTATTATAGCCGGACAGTTATTTTACAATGCAAAAGGGGCTGTCTCATATTCCTTTCAGAGACAACCCCTTTTTGA
>SLCF01000070.1 GCA_007125955.1 Bacteroidales bacterium
AACGACCCTATTATCTCCCGGGATATAAAGTCCGGGGGTTGCCGTGAGGCTAAGCATGTGCCGGTTTATTCTGATATCCCCTGAAAACATGATCAATGCTTTTGTTTTTGAAATTTTTTTAATTTATACTTGTTTTATGGTAGTTAGATGTGTTGAGTATTTTTTATGGGATTCCGGTCTGATATTTTAAAACATGTTATGCAACAACAATCAAAACAGAAATAAATAAATATTAAATTAAATTTCAAACTATGAAGAAAGATACCCCCATCGATTTCAATGTAGTGGAATCAGAGATCAGGGAAACAGGTCTTGAAAAGGTTGGCAGGGGAACTATCAGGGAGATAGTCCGATTAGTCAACCGAATAGAAAAAGCTACAGGAAAAAAATATATTCGAATGGAAATGGGCGTGCCTGGACTTGAACCGGCACGTGTTGGTATAGATGCAGAGATAAAAGCTCTTGAAAGCGGTGTTGCATCAAAGTACCCGATGATTGAAGGAATAGCCCCCCTGAAAAAGGAGGCTTCCAGGTTTGTAAAGAATTTCCTTAACATTGACGTTGATCCGGAGGGTTGCCTGTCAACTGTCGGTTCTATGCAGGCAAGCTTTGCCGCTTTTATTACTGCAAACCGCAGGGATGCCGGCAAAGACACCACCCTGTTGATAGACCCCTGTTTCCCTGTTCACAAGCAGCAACTCAAGGTGCTGGGACAAAAGTTTGAAGCCTTCGATGTATATAATCACAGGGGAGAAAAGCTTTACGACAAGCTTGAATCGTACCTGAAAAAAGGTAATATCAGCTCCATACTATACTCAAATCCCAACAACCCTTCATGGATCTGTTTCACGGAAAAGGAGCTTGAAATAATCGGTGAACTTGCAAACAAGTATGATGTTGTTGTCCTGGAAGACCTGGCCTATTTCTGCATGGATTTCCGCAGGGACCTTTCAAAACCGGGAGAACCCCCGTATCAGTCAACTGTAGCAAACTTCACTGATAATTACATCCTCTTTATTTCCAGCTCCAAGTCATTCAGCTACGCCGGTCAGCGTTCCGCACTTATGGTCATTTCAGATCATCTGTTCGGACGCCGTTTCCCTGACCTGAAGAGGTATTATTCAACCGACGGCTTTGGTTATTCAATGGTTTACGGAACCCTCTATGCATTGTCAGCCGGAACTTCACATTCACCGCAGTATGGACTGACAGCTATGCTTAAAGCTGCAAATGACGGTGACCTGGACTTTGTAAAGATAGTCAGGGAGTATGGTGAAAGGGCTGCCATTATGAAGAAGCTTTTTACCGAAAACGGTTTCAAAATTGTATACGACAAGGATGAGGACAAACCTTTGGCTGACGGGTTTTATTTCACTATATCGTATCCAGGTTTTGAAGGTGTTGATTTGCTTGAGAAGCTTTTATATTACGGCATCAGTGCTATTTCGCTTGATATTACAGGAAGTGAAAGAACTGAAGGTTTGCGGGCATGTGTTTCCCAGATACGGCGTGAACAGTTTGCCGACCTTGAGTACAGGCTGAAGAAATTCCGGGAGCATCATCCGTTTGAATAATTTGTTTCCCGGTTATTTTTTTATTTCCGGCGAATGACAATAATCATTAAAACAGTTTTAAAAATTTGCCTACTTTTGAGAATAAGTAAACAAAAACGAACATTAAACAAGATATAAAAAATGGCTAAAGTAAAAGGAACCATAGTGGTTGATATTGAAAGATGCAAGGGCTGCGGCCTCTGTCCGCCTGCCTGCCCTACGAATGTAATCAGTCTGGCAAAGGAGGTAAATGCCAAAGGCTTTCATTACGCCTACATGGCCAATCCCGATGAATGTACCGGTTGTGTAAACTGCGCTCTGGTTTGTCCGGATGCTGTTATTACCGTTTACAGGAAAAAAAATTAGAGTATTGATAAAATAAAACTGATATAGTAATGAAAGAACTTAAGTTAATGAAAGGAAACGAAGCCATAGCTGAGGCTGCTATAAGGGCCGGGGCTGATGCTTATTTCGGATACCCCATAACACCGCAGTCGGAAGTACTGGAGTACCTGATGGCTGAAAAGCCTCATGAGCGGACAGGAATGGTGGTGCTTCAGGCTGAAAGTGAAGTAGCGGCCATCAATATGGTATATGGGGGTGCCGCCTGCGGGAGGAAGGTGTTTACCTCTTCATCCAGTCCGGGTATAAGTCTCAAGCAGGAAGGCATTAGCTATATAGCGGGATCAGAACTTCCATGCCTTATAGTAAACGTGGTGCGTGGAGGTCCGGGACTGGGAACGATTCAGCCTTCACAATCTGATTATTTCCAGGCGACCAAAGGAGGAGGGCACGGAGATTACAGGCTCATAGTTCTTGCACCTTCATCTGTCCAGGAGATGGCCGATTTTGTTAAGCTGGGCTTTGACCTTGCTTTTAAATACCGTAATCCGGCTATGATACTTACAGACGGTGCTATCGGACAGATGATGGAAAAAGTGTGGCTGGAAGAGCAGCAGCCGCGTATGACTGAGTTTCCCGAATGGGCTACTACCGGTAAAAAACCTGGAAAGGAGCGTAACATTATCACATCGCTCGACCTGGATTCGGCAATGCAGGAAAAGTTCAACCTTAAGATTCAGGAAAAATACCGTGAAATGGAAGAGAACGAAGTGCGTTATGAAACTTTTGAATGCGATGATGCGGAGTACCTGCTTGTTGCATATGGAACAAGCGCCAGGATATGCCAGAAATCTGTTCAGCTTGCCAGGGAGAAAGGCATTAAGGTTGGTTTGCTGAGACCGCAAACACTTTTCCCCTTCCCCAAAAAGAAGATAAGCGAGATGGCAAGTCAGGTAAAAGGGATACTTTCAGTTGAAATGAGTGCCGGACAGATGGTGGAGGATATAAAGTTATCGGTTGAAGGGAAGGTTAAAGTAGGTCACTTCGGACGCATGGGTGGTATAATCCACTCTGCCGAAGAGATAGTAACGGCTTTGGAACAAAAAATTATTGGAGGATAAAATTATGGCTGAACAAACAGTAAACAAAGATATAGCAAAGGAAGAAAACCTGGTGTTTAAAAAAACCAGCGTTTTAACCGACAAAGTAATGCACTACTGCCCCGGTTGTGGTCACGGCACTGCCCACAGGCTCATAGCCGAGGTTATTGAAGAGATGAATATACAGTCGGAATGCATAGGCATAACTCCCGTAGGATGTTCTGTTCTTATGTATAATTATCTGGATGTGGACATGCAGGAAGCAGCCCATGGCCGTGCACCTGCACTGGCTACTGCTGTAAAGAGGCTGATGCCTGAGAAGTTTGTATTCACTTACCAGGGAGACGGCGACCTTGCTGCCATAGGTACAGCTGAAACTATTCACGCAGCCAACAGGGGAGAGAACATTACCATATTTTTTATAAACAATGGCATATACGGTATGACCGGTGGCCAGATGGCACCCACAACGCTTCCCAATATGAAATCATCAACTTCTCCTTACGGGCGGGATGTGAAAATGATGGGAAACCCGCTGAAAATGACAGAGTTGGTGGCTCAGTTGCCCGGCACGTATTACGTTACCAGACAGGCTGTTCACACACCAAAAGATGTGAGAAAGGCGAAAAAAGCCATTCGCAAAGCTTTTGAAAATCAAAAGCTGGAGAGGGGGCTGTCACTGGTTGAGATTGTTTCCAACTGCAATTCAGGCTGGAAGATGACGCCTCTTCAGGCAAACGAATGGATGGTTGAAAATATGTTCCCCTTCTATCCAATGGGAGACCTGAAGGTTGACGGTGAGATGGTAAAGTAACCAATGTAATTAATTAAAACAGTATAGTATCATGACAGAAGAAATCATTATAGCCGGTTTTGGCGGACAGGGTGTTCTCTCAATGGGTAAAATACTTGCTTATTCAGGCATTATGCAGGATCAGGAAGTGAGCTGGATGCCATCTTACGGTCCGGAAATGCGCGGTGGAACAGCAAACGTTACCGTTATACTTAGCGATGAGAGGATCAGTTCCCCCATACTGGACAAATTTGATACTGCAATAATTCTCAACCAGCAGTCAATGGACAAGTTTGAGAAGTCAGTCAAGCCAGGCGGGATGCTCATATATGACGGCAACGGAATAATTCGTCACCCGGAAAGGAAGGATATAAGTATATGCCGCGTTGATGCAGCAGAAGAAGCTGCAAAAATGGAAAACACAAAAGTCTTCAATATGATAGTTCTCGGAGGGTACCTGAAGGTTAAGCCTTTGGTTAAACTTGAAAATGTTATCAAGGGACTGAAAGAGTCGCTTCCGGAAAGGCATCACGCGCTTCTTCCCATGAATGAAAAGGCGATCAAGAGGGGGCTGGAGATTGTGCAAAAGATACATGAAGTGAACAGTTAAAAGGGTAAGCCCATATCCGCTATATAAACAGTGAGCAGGATCCGATGTCGGAGGTTTTATGTTGTTTAAGAATGACAATTTAAGATATGGCATTTGTCCTGCTTTTGTCTGAGAACAGAAAATAATTTCAATATGAAGAGCCGGGTTTTTTTTATTGATTTCAGGGCAACATACAAAAGGAATTTTTCTGAAAAACTGAAAGAGCTGCTGAAAAGTGCAGGTCTGGAAAAATGCTTTGACAAAAGGGATCTTGTGGCACTTAAGCTGCATTTCGGAGAAACGGGCAATACGGCTTTTATTCGTCCGGTATACATCCGTCAGGTTGTTCAGGCAATAAAAAACTCGGGTGGCAGACCTTTCCTGACTGATGCCAATACCCTTTATGCGGGTACAAGGGGAGATGCTCCCGATCATCTTGTTACAGCCATAACAAATGGTTTTGATTATGCTGTGACCGAAGCCCCGGTTGTTATTGCCGACGGGTTAAGGGGGGCTACCGAGACACCTTTGGAAGTTAAAGGCAGGCATATTTCCCGTGCTTATATTGGGACAGAGATCGTGCAATCAGATTCTCTTATTTCAGTTGCTCATTTTAAGGGGCATGAGCTTACCGGCTTCGGAGGTGCAATCAAGAATGTTGGAATGGGATGCGCATCGAGGAGGGGAAAAATGGTTCAGCATTCAGGAGTTTCTCCTGAAATTGACATAAGTAAATGCACAGGTTGCAGGATGTGTGCTGATCACTGTGTACATAATGCTATTGAAATGGTAAACGGGAAAGCAGAGATAAATAATGATGATTGCACAGGGTGCGGGGAGTGTATTCTGATTTGCGAAGACAAGGCCGTAAAGATACAGTGGAGCCGAAGTGTACCGGTTTTGCTTGAAACCATGGTTGATTACTGTGCTGCCGCTTTAAAGAACAAAGAAGGCAAGATGCTTTTTGTCAACTTCATTAATGCAGTTTCACCCGCATGTGATTGTGCCCCTTATAATGACGCTCCGATTGTCCGAGATATAGGAGTTGTTGCTTCCACAGATCCTGTGGCGGCTGACCAGGCAAGTGTTGACATGGTAAACAGTGAGCCGGCCCTGCCGGGTTCCTGCATCGGGAAAGATGCAAAAGCCGGATCAGACAAATTCCGACTGATTTATCCCGATGTAGACTGGGAGCATCAGCTTAAATATGCCGAAGAGATCGGTCTGGGATCACGCAGTTACAAGCTGGAAAAGATCCGGTAAGGGAGGCCTTTAAAATCCTGATAAATCAGTAACGGAAAGGCGGATCAGAGCAGTACAGGTGATCAGGAGACCCCGCCCAGGTCTATGTTATTACTTGAGATATAGTGGTAAGCCTCTTCAGGGAGGTATGGCCTTATATTCTTCCCTTTTGATGCCGCAATTCTTATAAAAGTTGAAGAAATTTCAATCAGGGGGGCATTTACCATTTTTGCATTTCTGAAAAGCGACAGTTTTTCATTCGATGTACCGGGCCTTGGGTAAAAGTAAAAACTGAAATCAGTTGTAATTCTTTTATAATCTTTCCATCTGTCTATCTTTTCGATGTTGTCGGATCCCATTATAACCGAAAAAGTGCGGTCAGGATTCAGTCCTTCAAGTTTTTTCAAAGTATCAATTGTATAGGATGGGATGGACATAGAAAATTCTATATCTGATGCTTTAAGCATGGGATAGTGTTCAAGAGCCCTGCGGCACATTTCATATCTGTGCCTGTCATCAAGAAGTTCACTCTTTTTCTTGAGGGGATTTTGCGGACTTACAACAAGCCACACTTCATCAAGCCCCTCAAATTCCGTCATATAGGATGCAATTATCACATGTCCTATATGTATGGGATTGAATGAACCGAAAAGGAGTCCGGTATTCATTACTATTCTTCTTTAAGAAACCTGCTTACAATCTGGTATGCTTCCTCTTTAGCCTGTTCCAGGTTGTCGTTTACAATTACTTCGTCAAAACGGCCGGCAAAACCCGTTTCCTGCCTTGCCTTATCGAGACGCTCTTTTATTTTAGCAGAACTTTCGGTTGACCTTGAGCGCAGCCTTTTTTCAAGTTCAGCCATTGACGGCACTTTTACAAAAACCGCAAGTGCCCTGTCACCATATTGCTTCTTAATATTCAGACCACCAATTACATCCACATCGAAAATAACATGGTTCCCCTTGTTCCATATCCTCTCAATTTCACTTTTCAACGTTCCGTAGAAATTTCTTTCATAAACCTCTTCCCATTCAACAAAATCGTTGTTGCGGATTTTTGCCGTGAATTCTTCTGTGGAAAGAAAATAGTAATCCTTCCCGTCTGTCTCTTCTGCTCTTTTTTTCCTGTTACAGGCCGATACTGAAAACTCCAGAGAAGGCATATTTTTTAACAGGTGTTTAACCAGGGTGGTTTTACCCGCTCCGGAAGGGGCTGAAAAAATTATCATTTTTCCTTTCATCAGAACAAGCTAGTTTAATTAGGAAGATTATTAATGGTTTATATATTTCAAGTAGATCAAAAAAAGTATTTCAACTGATGGATTCTCCACATTTATTCATATCTTTTTGTGAGTTTCAAGAATCATGGGGAATTCATGCGCATAGGGTTATTCAATGTTCATGGTCTGTTCCCTGATCTTTTCGAGCTCATCCTTCATTTGAACAACAAGTTTCTGAATGTTGAACTCTCCGGCCTTTGAACCGAGCGTGTTTATTTCTCTTCCCATTTCCTGGATAACGAAAAGCATTTTTTTCCCGGGAACATCTTCATTTTTCATTATTTCCATCAGGTAGTCGCAGTGGTTTACCAGCCTCGACTTTTCTTCACTAATATCCATTTTTTCAAGATAGTAAATAATTTCCTGCTGGAACCGATTCATGTCAATGTCGCCTTCGTTAACTGTCTCTTTCAGATTTTGGATGATTCGTTTTCGCACGGCTTCAATTCTTGAGCCTTCATGTTCCAATATAGTGCCGAGATAGTTCAGTATATTCTGAGTCCGGGTTTCCACTTCTTTTTGCATTGCCATGCCTTCCTGACTGCGAAAGGCGTTAAGCTCGCTGATTGCTTTTTCAAGACATTTCATAAGCGTGTTCTGCTCTTTTTCAGTACCGGAAAGATCTTTTGAACTGAGGCTTTCGGGAAGCGACAAAGCGATCCGCAGCAGCTTATTACGGTCAGGTTTTTCAATACCTGCAAAGCGGCCGGCTACCTCCATCTGGTCGATATAGCTTGCAACTATTTCTTTGTTAACCCGCGGAACATGCTCTGCACCTGTAATATCACGGGTAATGACAACATTGATTTTCCCGCGCGTTATTTCACTGTTAAGTTTTTTCCTGATAATTTGCTCCAGTTCACTGAAAAATGAAGGTATCCTTACGTTTATATCAAGTCCTTTACTGTTGAGAGACCTGATCTCAATTCTTACTGTTTTTCCCTCAAGCTGGTATTCGGCACTTCCGTAGCCGGTCATTGACTTTATCATTGTATGCTTTTCAGTTATACATTTACAAATTTAATATTTTAACCAAAATATGCAACCTAAGAATGCTTCAGCCAATAGGAGTGTCGTATTTTACAACAGTCTTTTTCTTCCATTTACCTGTTAAATAATAGAGGAATGAAAATATGAGGCCTATTGACCATCCAATAGGGATAGCCCACCATATTCCCGTAACACCCATTATGTCAGACATATACCATGCAAGCGGAATTCTCACCACCCAGAGCGACACAAGAGTTATGAACATTGGCACAAGCGTATCGCCAGCACCTCTCATAACTCCACCTATAATAAACATAAAAGTGAAGACAATGTAAAAGATTGCGACAACTGAAAGGTACCCTGACCCTATATCAATAACCTCCGGATCGGAAGTAAAAAACCCCATCAGTCTGCTGCTTCCCAGCAAGACAATAAGGGTGACGGTTATTGTAATTGCGCTTGCCATTTTAAGTGTGGCAAGAAGTCCTGTTCTCACCCTTTCGGTTTTGTTTGCCCCTATATTTTGCCCGACAAAAGTTGATAGTGCCAGGCCGAAGTTCATGGCAAACATTGAAGCAAACGAATCAATTCGCTGTCCTACCGAGTATGCGGCAATGACATCTGTCCCGAAGGTATTCACAATAGCCATGAGGGTCATCATTCCAAGTGCGACGAAAGTATGTTGAAAGCCTGATGGGAGCCCTATTCTCAGGCTTTTCAGGAATATATCCCTGTCGAATACCATTCTGAAAAGTGAAAAACTTATAAGTTTGTGCGTCTTATTCAGATACAGGATTGCGGAAAAGAATGCTATTCCCTGTGACAGGATTGTTGCATAAGCAACTCCGGCAACTCCCCATTTGAATACCAGCACAAAGAGGAGATCGAAAATAATGTTGAGAATGGAAGCAATTATCAAAAAATATAATGGAGTTTTCGAATCTCCGAGCCCCCTGAGGATAGCACTGGTGCCGTTAAATCCAAAGAAGACGACCATGCCTCCAAGGAAAATATTAAGGTAGGTTTTTGCCTCCGGTATTATCTCTTCAGGAAGTTGAAGCAACCTGAAAATATGTTCACTGAATATTATCCCGCCGATACTGATTATGGCAGATGCGATAAATACGAAAATATATAAAGTGTCAATCGCCCTTTTTACCTTGTTGTAGTTTTTTGCACCGAAGAATTGTGAAATTACTATGGTGCCGCCTGTTGCTATCCCTATAACAAATGAAATAAGTGCAAATACAATCGGGAAGGAGGCCCCTACGGCTGCAAGTGCACTTTTGCCAATAAAATTTCCAACCACCAGGCTGTCAACTATGTTGTACATCTGCTGGAAAACATTCCCTATAAGCATAGGGATGGCAAATTTCAGTATCAGACTTCTTTCATTGCCGCTTGTGAGGTCCTTCATTACATTACTTTGTATACTTTACCGATTATTAAAGCGGTTCCGTGAAACAGAGCGGTAAAGTTAATTAAACCAATTTTAAAGAGAGGATTCATAATAATTACAGTTCGAAAAAAAAACAATTATTTACAACCTTTTGAAATATGAATCGTATTAAGTATTGGATGGGAAAAAATTAAAAATGTTCAATAACTTAAATTAAAATCAGATTTATTATGAAAAGGAAATTTTTGCTATTAATGACACTTGTCTTTGCGCTGATCATATCTTCATGCAGTAAAGACGACGAAAAGACCAAAGAAGAATGGGCTGAAGAAGACAAGCAAACCCTCGAGAATCTCAGCGATGGTGCTTCTGCAGACATGAATGAAATGCTTGAATCCAATGGGATGGATGCACTTATGGCTCTTATGGAAATTATGGACAAGGATGATCCCTTTTACGAGGATCCTTTAGTGGATGCCGGAACAAGGTATAAGAGTACTTTTACTCCTTTCGGGGAAAAGGAAGAAAAACAGAAATCCACTTTGAAAATTGAGCAAAACTGGTTTGAGGAGCATGCCGGAACTTATACATGGAATGTTTCAACACAAAAGTGGGATTACAGCAGTGAACCAACCGACAAGGTTTTGCTTGTCTTTCCCGAGGACGGGCCTGAAGGTATCGATAACAATGTAACCATAACTATTCATGATTTTGAAGAAGAGTGGATTGATGATGGGTATAATACCTGGACTCAGCCGACAGCGCTTCATATTGATATGTTTATTGACGGCACAAAAGAAGGTGAATTAATATTTTCCGCAAGCTACCAGACTGACGGTGAACCCCAGAGTGTTTCAATCGATCTCTTTCTGAATCCGATTCACCTTGACCTTTCATTCGGTGATTCCGGAAGCCAGTTTTCTGTTGCGGGAAGCCTCAAGCTTCACGATCTCACCATTTTGTCGGCTGACCTGAATTTAGACTATATCTTAGTGGAAGATGATTATGGTTGGGAATACGAGGAAATTACTTTCGTTCAGGGATTCGTACATTACGGACCGATCAAAGTTCAGGGCAGTATGAACATAGCGGAACTGGATGCACTTGAACATCCTGCTGTTGCTGATGATATCAACCCTCATGTTGACCTTACTCTTTATTCATTTCCTGACGGTAGAAAGATGGCTGACATAGTTGCAAAAGACGATCCCGCATCAGGAGAGCCCGTGCCTTACCTTATCTTCCCCGACGGTTCAGAGGAGCCTGCATTACAATATATCATGCCTATACTTGAGG
>SLCF01000097.1 GCA_007125955.1 Bacteroidales bacterium
CCGTCTTCATCGCCGTAAAGCGATTTGATTTCGTCACGGAGCCCCCAGTGGGATATCAGGCGGAGGTCAGCGGCGAAAAGTGTATCTCCCTCTTCATTCACTATATTGCCCATCATAATGTTATAATCCGAAATATAGCTGTCGGCTCTTGTTATTGTTTCGGCAAGTTCAAGATTCAGATTTGAAGGAACTCTTGATGTGTACATATCGCCTAACCTGGCATATGCCCATTCAAGTCTTGACCACTCCCTTCCCAGTTCATTTTTCTCTTCAAGTTTATAAAACGGAAAGTTCAGCAGGTTCATGAAAGCAATCCCGTTGCGGAAAAAATCCTCTGTAATATGGGCGGAAGGATCGTACCCCCCGAACATCAGATCGGTTTTGCTGATCTCACCTTTATCCAGATGTATAGGTTCGGTAAGCGCACGGCTCATCTTGTGGAAGTATCCGTTGATATACTCCATGTTACGTGATATATCTTCGAAAAGCCCCTTCACCTCCTTTTCACCTGCAACAAAATGATCAATGCAAAAGCTTCTGAAATCGCTTTCGGTTCCATCCTCTTCCTTCCATAAAAGGGCAACCTGATTTACACCGCTTTCAATTCTGGGTTTTTCCTTCTTCCCGTGAATGTCAATTAGTTCGTTTATAGTTGATTTTATGGCAGTATCTGTTATATGTCCCATTTTTCCACTGGTTTGTCCGGTTGTCATTTATCCTGAATAAACAGATTTTACCCTCAAATTGTTTTTCTTCCGGATGGCTTCATAGTTTCGAGCATATCATCTGCACCTTCAGGCGGTGATGTCATAAGGCTCACAACAACGGTAACTATGAATGAGAGAGCAAATGCGGGAACAAGCTCATATATCAGGTCGCTCAGGAAGAGGTTCCATAATATAACAGTAACGGCGCCCGTAATAATTCCCGAGATCACTCCTGCACGTGTAGTTCTTTTCCAGTAAAGGGCAAGTATTGTTGTGGGGCCGAAAGATGCCCCCAGTCCTGCCCATGCAAACAATACCAGCCAGAAAACAAGATCCCCGGCAACCCATCCCATTATTATTGCCAGAACAACAAGCAGGAATACAATACTTCTGCTTAACATGACCAGCCTGGGCTGCGGAACTTTCTTCCCTTTCATTACCATTTTTTCATATACGTCCCTGACAACGGCAGATGCTCCTACCAGTAGTTGAGAGTCAGCTGTTGAAACTATGGCTGCAAATATTGATGCTATAACAAGGCCGAACAAGACAGGTGTAAGGTGTTCCCATGCCAGCATAGGATAGAGGTTTTCTGTATCACCGGCCGGGAGCATTCCTGTTTCCGGGTAGTAGAGCCTGCCTACCAGTCCCACAAACAACGCACCTGCTGCCATTATTATATTGGCAATAGTACCCATAAAAGCCACCGATTTAAAAGTGTCGGGATTTTTGATTGACATGTACCTTGATATAACATGCGGATTTCCGGGAGGCCCGAGACCGATACCCAGGAAGCCTATCATTGCACCTGCACTCAGTGCAAGCGGGTTGATAAATTGCCCCCCGGCAGGATCGCCTCCCTCAAACTCATTTAGAAGAACCCAGAAATTGCTGAATCCGCCTATGTCAATTATTCCAATTACAGGTACAACTATAAGGGCAGCCATTATGAGAAATGCCTGAATTGTATCTATAAGGCTTACGGCAAGAAACCCGCCCAGTATAACGTATATAAGGACAACAGCAGCTGTTATCAGAAGGGCTGACGTATCGGGTATGTTGAAACTGGCTGAAAAGGCCTTTCCTCCAGCAACCAACTGTGCCGAAACATAAGCTATCATGAAGAGGGTAATAATTATAACTACCAGCAGGCGAAGCGAACCTTTGTCTCTGAACCGTTCCGTATAAAAATCGGGCAGGGTGATGCAGTCGAATTTTTCTGTAAACCGCCTTATCCTGCCTGCGTAATAGAAAAAAAGAAGGAATTCGACAAAGATATAGCCTACAGCTGCCCAGAGGGCGCTCATCCCCATGGTGTAAGCCATTCCGGTGAAGCCAAGAAGGAGCCATGCGCTTCTTCCGGAAACAACTGCCGACATAGCTACAACGAGCCGTCCCATTTGTCTGCCGCCTATGAAATAATGGGTAATGCCCCTGGAGGAGAAACGGGATGACAGAACTCCGATTGTGATGATAAGCAGAATGTAAACAATAAAAGATATTATTGTTCCCGGTGTTGCGTCTATTTGAATAGTCAGACCTTCTTCCATATCAAACTGGCTGTTTAGTTGATCATATTCTAATTGCCCGGAAATCAAGGCTTTCCATTCTGTGATTCAAAGTTTGTTGCTTTTTCACAGAATTGTCAATTTTTCAGGGTAAATGCAAAGCGAATTTAAAAATAATTGAGAATTTTTTTAATAAGCGGGAAAAAAGTTTGTTTTGTGACATAATATGTTAAACGCGGGTATCTTCATGAACGCTATTCCGTTTTTTAAAAAAATAAAAGTTATCTTAGCCATATTTAAAACTAAAATGTAAACATGATGACCAATTCTCTTTCCGCTCTGCTAAAAAGAATTAATTTATATAATTCGTTGCTGGTTTCAGTAATGGTAACGGCATTATTCTTTTTTTCTTCCTGTGAAAAAGATGAGATCCCTTCAGTAAGAACCAGAACAGCATTTAATGTTTCTTACACTTCTGCTTCGGTTTC
>SLCF01000011.1 GCA_007125955.1 Bacteroidales bacterium
AGACTCACAAAAAGACATGTATAAATGTGGGGAATCCATGGGATTGAAAAGCTAAAGTTCAAAATCTTGATTCGGAAAAATATTGAAAAACAGTTTACTAACAATAATTTATACGAATGAAATTTGTAGTTTCCAGCGCAGATATGCTAAGCCACTTACAGGCTATAAGCAGAGTTATAAGCAGCAAAAATACATTGCCGATACTGGACAATTTTTTGTTCAGGCTCGAAAACAGGGAACTTGTAATCACGGCCTCCGATCTGGAATCAACTATGACCACCAAAATGCCGATTGAGAACTCTGAGGGAGAGGGAGCTGTTGCGGTTCCGGCAAGACTTCTGACAGACACCCTTAAAGAGATTGCTGATCAGCCTCTTACATTCGAAATTTCTACTGAGAAATTTTCCGTGGTCATTACTTCCGAGAGCGGAAAGTTCACTATTGTAGGGTATAACGGGGAAGATTTCCCTCATTATCCGGTTCTTAAGGATGATCTTAAAACTAGTGTAAAGATCAGTGCCGAAACCCTTTTGCGGGGTATATCAAAAACTCTCTTTGCCACTGCTGAAGATGAGCTGAGACCGGTTATGAACGGAATATTCCTTGAGTTTGCTGAGGATAATATGACATTTGTAGCTTCAGACGCGCATAAGCTTGTTCGTTACAAGCGCTATGACGTGCGTTCTGCGGAAGAATCCTCGTTCATTTTCCCGAAAAAGCCGGCAACATTACTGAAAAATATCCTTCCAAGGGAAGAAAAAGATGTTATAATAGAATTTGACGATAAAAACGCCTTTTTTACCCTCTCAAACTACCGTTTGATATGCAGGCTGGTAGAGGGCAACTATCCGAGCTATAATTCGGTCATACCAACCGATAATCCCAGGAAACTTATAGTTGACAGACTGACACTGCTGAACAAGCTCCGGCTTGTATCTGTCTATTCCAGCCAGTCCAGCCATCTTATAAAGCTTGAGTTGGGACCGAATAGTCTGAATGTTTCGGCCCAGGACCTGGATTTTTCAATTTCCGGATTCGAAAAGATTAGTTGCCAGTATGAAGGCGAACCAATGGAGATAGGTTTTAAATCAACATTCCTGATCGAGATACTCAATAACCTTTCCTCCCCCGAAGTCATCATGGAACTCTCTGATCCTTCCCGTGCTGCCATTCTCCATCCTGTTGAAAAAGATACCGAAGAGGAGGATGTATTGATGCTGATTATGCCAATGATGATAAATGTTTAGTAAAGACTCCTTTTTTCTGACCCTGCAGTTAAATTGCAGAGGTTATCTTGTGTAATGAAAAATAATGTATATCGTGAAGCTGAATCTGAAAAATCCACTTCTCTTTTTCGACCTTGAAACAACCGGTATGGATGTAGTAAACGACCGTGTGGTTGAACTTTCCTATCTGAAGGTTTATCCCGACGGAAGAAAGGAGGGCAGGACTTACCTTGTTAATCCCGAAATACCTATTCCGGCAGAAGTTACGCTAATTCATGGCATATCCGACAAAGATGTAGAAAATTCCCCGACATTCAGGGAGCTTGCAAAA
This sequence comes from Bacteroidales bacterium, assembly GCA_007125955.1. GTDB lineage: Bacteria > Bacteroidota > Bacteroidia > Bacteroidales > PUMT01 > PUMT01. The sequence continues at coordinate 1,558 of SLCF01000011.1, forward strand.
ACGCTGGTCAAGGAGTTTGAGGGATGTGATTTTGCAGGCTACAACTCCAACAAGTTCGATGTTCCGTTGCTAGCGGAAGAGTTTTTACGTGCAAACGTTGACTTCGATCTAAAGAAGAGGAAGTTTGTGGATGTAATGGTGATTTTTCAGAAAATGGAACAGAGAAACCTTGCTGCTGCTTACAGGTTTTACTGTAACAAGGAACTGGAAAATGCACACAGTGCGGAAGCTGACACCAATGCAACCTATGAGATTCTGCAGGCACAGATAGAAAGGTATGATGAGATACAGAATGATATTGACGAACTTTCAAAGTTTTCATCTCATAACCGTAATGTTGACTTTGCCGGGCGGATTATTTACAACGATCAGGGCGTTGAGATTTTTAATTTCGGCAAATACAAAGGTGTGCCGGTAGAAGAGGTGCTTGAGAGGGACCCGGGTTATTACAGCTGGATAATGAATGCTGATTTTCCAAGGTATACAAAAAATGTTCTTACCTCCATCAAGTTGAGGAAGTTCAACATGTAATGCTGCTATGCCATGAAGATAATATGTATAGGCTTAAACTATCTTGATCATATAAGCGAATCGAACAACAGCGTACCATCTTCTCCCCTTGTATTCATTAAGCCTGATAATGCATTGCTGAGAAACAGCAATCCTTTTTATTACCCTGAATTTTCCCGTGACGTTCATTATGAAGCAGAACTTGTTGTAAGGATAAACCGTGTGGGGAAGCATGTCGAAAAAAGATTTGCTTCCAGATATTATTCCGGGGTGGGGGTTGGGATAGATTTTACAGCCAGGGATTTGCAGCAAAAATGCAGGGAAGAGGGGTTGCCCTGGGAGATATCAAAAGGATTTGATCATTCGGCACCAGTTGGAAAATTTTTAAAAAAGGAAGACATATCCGATATAAACAATATTAAATTTCAACTCGATATTAACGGAAAAACCGTGCAGAAGGGCAGTACGCTCGATATGATCTTCAGTATAGATGAGATCATAAGCTACGTATCCCGCTTCTTTACACTAAAGATAGGTGACCTGATATTCACCGGAACACCTGCCGGAACAGGGCCGGTAAATATCGGTGATCGCTTGTGTGCATCAGTTAACGGCGAAGTGCTTCTCGATTTTGAGATCAGATAGTTGCAGGTATTTCATCTGCCCCGGCTGATGCAAACTTAATTATCTGCCACCCTTTTCATAGGAGACAATCCTGAAATAATTTGCAGGGTATATTCCTGCCTGCAGAACGGAAGGCCTTAATGTAAAGTTAACGTTAAGCCGCTTTACTTTACCGTACTGGTCAAGATCAAATGTGACGAACTTTTCCCTCATAGCCGGGTTCCTCCATGTTGCACGGAATGTATCAAAGTGCCAGTGCTCCAGGTCGGCTATCGACTCCCCGTCACCCCAGAAATGGAGTTCCAGGTTGCCATCACTTCCAATTTTCACCTCGAGGTCATCGTAAACCTTGTCAAAATAGCTACCTGTGTATTCTTCCAGGGGGAGGGAAGGCCGGGTGTCTGGCACCCTTGAATTATCTACTTCATTCCGCCTTTCCAGGGCCGCTTCTTTACTTTTCAGGTGCCGTTCATAGTAATATTCATGCCAGTCAATCTCTCTTTCAATCCCCATAAAGATATCCATAACATGGTTTACAAATGCAGAGCGGAAATTGTTAAAAAGGTTTGCTGTGATAAAAATACCCAGTTCCAGTTCAGGAACCAGCACCAGGGTGGTGTTCATTCCGTCTATTGCACCTGAATGCTGAACAGTCCGGTAACCCTCATAATGATTCAATCCCCATCCCAGTGCATAAGAGGTAAGCTGATCCCTGTAGGGGTCTCTTAAAGAACGAGCTTGTTGCGGCTGCAACACCTGGTTGATTATTCTTTCATCAATTATCCGTTCCCCTTTGTATTCCCCTGCATCTCCGAGGTTCAGCTTCATCCATTTTGCCGCTTCATAGGCCGAGGCGTTTACTGCACCGGCGGGGCCTACATTGTCAAAGCTTCTGCGGGGTATTGTTTGCACCCTTCCTTCAATTTCCTGGTGAGGCCAGGCAACATTAGAGCTTCCCTGCAGTTTTGTGAAAGATGCATTTGAACGTGTCATGCCTGTTGGCCTCAACACTCTTTCCTCAAGAAACAGATCCCAGCTCATTCCTGAAGCTTCTTCAATAATCATCCCGGCTACCATGTACATCACATTGCTGTAAACACTACGGGAGCGAAATGTTGCTTCAAAGGGCTGATGTTTAATGTGTTCCATTATAGTGCGGGGATCCCGGTGGGGCATGAAAATAATACGGTTCCCTGTCATACGCCCTATCCCCACCTGGTGGGAAAGCAGGTCGCGGATAGTTACATTATCAGATACCCACTGGTCGGATAGCTCGAACCATTCCAGGTGATCCCTGACCCTGTCGTTCCATCCCAGCTTTCCCTCTTCGACAAGAATACCCATTGCCGTTGAAACCATGCCCTTGGTAACCGATGCAATCCCGAAAAGGGTGTGTTCATCAACCGGATCATTCTCCCCAAGTTTTTTAACCCCGAATCCTTCTGCGTAGACTATCTCATCATCTTTTACTATAGAAACTCCCATTCCAGGAATTCCCCAGTCGGACATCCCTCTTTCGATGAAATCTTCAAGGCCGTCAAGCTTTGCGTCAACACTATAGGTATTCAACGGTGCCGGTGTTGCAGATCCCGTTAAAACGGGAATTAAAATTATTGTAACTGCTGTTAAGAATAGAATTTTTCGTGTCATAGGAAATTGAAATTATTAATTTGGAGATTATCTAATTTTTTCGAAGTACAGATCTCTTACCCTTCCGCTCGAAACCTTACAACCGGAGATTTCTCCGGTCGCGTCCCTTATAAACTCTATACGGTTAAAAGACCACTGGGCACCCCTGAAAAAATCGGGAGTGAGGGGAGTCATGTTAAAATCGCCAATGCGCAGGTGACGGGCAACAAGCCGTTCATTCCCCTCTTCATCTTTTACTATTTCAAATGAATATGCTGTGTTGATCTCTTCGCTGTAAAATTCTCCTGTAAATTTTGTCAAGTCCACATTATCGGGGTCGAACGGCTCTACCCTTGGTGCTAACCTTGTTTCTTCATTTTGGGTTAACAGCAGTTTATTGAATTCACCGGACCGGTCTTCACTGAATTTTACCATCGAATTTGTCCCTTCAATCACAAATTCATTTTGTGAAACAGGTATCAGTTCTCTTTTTCTTCCTGAACCGGTTGTTCCCCAGAAAAGTGTATCGTTTTCCAAAGATATGGTAATGTAGCTGTAGGGTTCCATTTTGAACTGACCGCAGTACAACTTCATGATTTCAGGGTCAACATATGTACGCTTTTCTTCCGGGTCTGTCTCCTCTTCCTCTTCTTCCTCAACAAAATAATCTTCGAGATAAATATCTGCAACACTCATGGCCATATTGCCTGAACTGAAAGAAGCATCGTTGCTGAAAACCACCACCGAGAAATCCTGTTCGGGGAACCTTGCGAAAAAAGTTCTGTAACCTGCATCTGCACCTCCGTGGCTTATTCTTTTCAACCCCTTGTATGTGCCAACAGTCTGTCCCAATGCATAGCTTATTGTGTCACCGTTGTTCAGGATTGCACGGGTATTCATTTTCTTTATCATTCCGGGTGTTCCAACAACCGGGTTGTCAAAATTATTTGACCAGTGTCTCATATCCTCTACGGTTGTGAAAAGGCTTGTTGCTCCTACAGTTGCATAGCTGAGCACTCTTTTCCTGTAACCGTCACCCCTGGGGCCGTAGGAGTATGCCCTGTTTTTCACTATCTTTTCATGGTCATCATAAAAAAGTGTGTTTGTCATGCCAAGAGGCTCAAAGATTCTTTCCTTTGTGAATTCGGCAAAACTCTTTCCGGACACCCTTGCCACAATCTCTGCAAGGAGTGTAAAGCCGGAATTGCTGTAAAGGTATTCTTCACCGGGGTGAAAATTCAGTTCTTTTTGCCTGCTAATAAGACGAAGAACCTGTTCCGTTGTTATGACATCATCAAGGCGCCATCCTGCCATACCAAGCAGGTTCCACTGGTCTCTCACCCCGCTTATGTTATGTGCCAGGTGCCTGAGGGTAACGGTTTTGCCGAAATCCGGGAATTCTTCAATATATTTCCCCACCTCATCGTCCAGCGAAAGCTTTCCCTCCTCCTCAAGGAGTAGTATAGAAAAAGTAGTGAACTGCTTGGAGATTGAAGCAATGTGGAAAACAGTGGCGGGGGTCACTGAAATATCATACTCCATATGAGCATATCCGTATCCTTTGATGTAGATTATCTCACCACCCTTTATCACTGCTACAGCCGCACCCGGTGTCCAGGCGGTGTCCCATCGCATGAACAACTCGTCCACCTTTGCTTCGGCAGAAATGTTATAATCCTGTTTGCTGTTTCGGTTGCTGCTTTCTGCAGATTCAGCCCTGCAAAAAGGATTTTCATCAGTATGCTCACCTGCAAAAGTCATTTCAGCAGGAAAAATCAAGAGTGCTGTTGCCAGAAGACTGATAAAAACAGCAATGTAATTGTTTTTTAAAGCGGTCATTGTCTGAGTTATTTGGTTAATCAATAGGTTGTTTTTACGAATTTGTGGCTGTTACTGATACGTTTTTTTAAAAGACTGATGAGGCCGGCTAAAAAACCTCTTCATTCTCCGGCTTCCATGCAGGATCTACTATACACAGGAAAACAAGCTCGCCTTCACCCTTGTTTTCAACATACTGGACGGCTCCCGGTGGAATATATACAGCCTGGTCTTTTTTTATTTCAGAAGACTCATTGTCAATATGCATAACTCCTTTTCCTTCCAGTATATAGTAAACTTCTGAAGTTTTCAGCCGGTGTGGCAGTGATGATTCTCCCTGTTTCACCCTTGCATGAGCCAGACTGTAACCTGTATCTATACCTGCTTTGTCAGGATGCAGGATTTCCCTGAGAATGGTTTTGTCGCCGGCAATAAATTCGGTGCATTTTTGAAGATCCCTTATGAGCATGTTAAAAAAAATTCTATATCTTTTTTTAGTATCATAAAAAACGTATATTGCCCATAAATATAGTGGAAATATTTTTACTCTTCAAGGCATTAACTGAAACCTTGAAAATTTACTGACGTAAAAGAGTAAGCCGGAAGTTTATTTATATTGGCTCCGTATATTCCGGAACGCTTACGGGATTAACGAAATCAGGTTACACAAGATATGAACAAGAGCAGCCGTGAAATGCAACATGATGATTATCCGAATATCCGCGGTTGTGGTTTGATGGCACTGCTTGCACTAGTGGTAATAATTGTCCTTGTTATTTTGCTTTAGTACAGTTGTCGTTTTGAATCCCGGAAGAACCCGTCCTGAAGGATCATCTCATTTTTCATTTTTCCGGTATACATATTATCAACTCATAGCTTTCTGTATTATGAAGAATTCATTGATGCTTTCAAGGTCAATTATACCCCTGAATTCCCCGTCATCCTCAACAGGCACAATGTCATATCTTTTTTGATGAATATTTTTATATGCATCAAAAAGCGGCATTTTAATACTCACCCCCTCAATATCCCTGCTCATAACATCTTTTATCAGACCATCTTTCCCGTGGGTGTTGAGCCCTTTTATAAGGTCAGACTTTGTCAGTATGCCTGCATATTCTCCCCCTGAAGTTATCACAAATCCACGGTCGTAAGTATGCGTGATTTTTTCAGCCGCATTTCCCAGCGAATCATTTTCGTCCAGCACTTCATTGTCGGTTTTAACAATATCTTCAACCTTGTAATCTTTTAGTATATCCTTGTACTTAACCATTTCATACTCTGCTTTTGCTCCAAGCAGGACAAAAAAGCCGATTATTATGAGGAAAGGGTTAAAGAAAAGCCCTGCAAAGATGAAAAAAATTGCAAACAACTGACCTATATCTTTTGCTATTCCGGTTGCCTTAAGCCGGCTCATTCTGAGAGACAGCAATGACCTGAAAAGGCGGCCCCCATCCAGGGGAAATGCCGGAATAAGGTTGAATGCCACAATGAAAAGATTTGCGGTCATAAGTATTACGGGAAAATTTACAGCGGTTATAGTATCGTACTCTATCCCGGCAAGATCAATACCTTGAATAATATCGGTGTACAACCACAATAAAAGGGCTATGACAACATTTACCATCGGACCGGCTAACGAAACCAGGAATTCGTCCTTTGCTTTTTCGGGCATTTCGGTAATATTTGCTATACCACCTATTGGCAGAAGGGTAATACTTTGCACTTTCCCTCCAAGTTTTAATGCCATCAGCGAGTGTCCGAACTCATGGAGAACTACGCATGCAAAAAGAGTGAGTACAAAAAGTATGTGAATCAATATTTGTGTAAGTCCCAGACCCTGGTTTATACTGATAATAACTATCCACGCAATCAGAAGCGAAAAGGTCCAGTGCACTGAAACTTTTATTCCGAAAGGTTTGCCAAGGTTTAGTGAATATCTGCTTTTCATCAGGAGGCTGAAGTTTTTAAGCTGTTTAGTAATTAAAGGTTACTTAAGTTATTTCATCCATCACTTTTTCAAAAATATCCCTGTCTTTTTCAGAAAAGAGAACAAAACGGACGATTTTCAAAGAATTCAGTCCGGCAGTCTCTTCCATGACTGTTTTAAGGGCAATTTTTGTTGCCGGCTCGAACGGGAATCCGAAGGCACCTGTTGAAATTGCAGGGAAGGCTACGGAACTTATTTCTTTCTCTTCGGCAAGATTGAGAGCATTCCTGTAACATTCCGCCAGCAGTTTGTCAGATGGCTTATCAATCCCGTAAACCGGCCCGAGACAATGTATAACGAACCGGTTAGGCAGGTTATGTGCTGATGTTATAACAGCCTTGCCGGGCTTAATGGGGGCGAGTGGACGGCACTCCTCCTCCAGTCCCGGGCCGGCAGCTCTGTGTATGGCCCCGGCTACTCCTCCGCCTATTTGCAGCCGGGCATTGGCGGCATTGACAATCGCATCTATGTCAGGTTGATTTGCAATATCACCTTTTGTGATCTCTACCGAAATTCCGTTTAAATCAACTTTTTTCATTGCCGGTATAATTTTAAGTGTCCAAACTTGATGAATAGATACAATATTGACCACAGAAATTTACGAAACTGCTTTCTAAAAAGCAAAAATATACAATGAATAAGCCTGGTAATACGATCTTAATACCTTAGTGTGTTTACAGGGTTTTCCATAGCCGACCTGGTAGTAAGGGGTGATATTGCAATTAAGGCAATAAGGGAAACGACCAGGAATGAGCCTGCAAAATGGTACCACCCTATTGTTATCGTATAGGAGTAGTTTTCAAGCCACCTTTGGATTATCAGGTAAGTTAAGGGGAAGGAGACAAGGGCTGCAAAAGTGATCCAGACAGCAAATTTCTTCATCAATAGTATGTTTATCCTGAATACGCTTCCTCCAAGCACTTTGCGTATGCCTATCTCTTTTCTTTTCTGGTCGACAACGAAAAGGGTGAGCCCGAACAAACCAAGACAGCTTATTATGATGCATAAAAAGGCAAACCACCGGAAGAGGGTTAGAAGATTTGCCTCATCCTGGTAATGCCGTTTTATTGTCTCTTCCACAAACCGGAGTTCAAAATATGAATCGGGGAAGAAGTTATTGAACTCCGCTTCAATTTGTGATATAATCTCTTTTTCCGGCTTGTCATTGAACCTGATATTTACCGTCCGTATCATGCCGGGGTCAAAAATATAGACTGCAGGTTCAACCGGAGAGTGAAGAGAATAATAGTTATAATCTTTAACCACACCTATAACGGTATGTCTTTCAAATCCCATTCCGGGATAGTCACTGTTAACAAATTCCTTTCCTGCAGGGTCTTCCCATCCAAGTGTTTTGGCTGCAGCCTCGTTAATAATAATAGTTCTGTAAGGATCGCTTACATAGTCAGTGCTGAAGTTTCTCCCCTCCACTATATCGGTTTCCATAACCGGGAAGAAGTCATTATCCACATACCCGAATCTTACCATAAGGGATTTGTTAAGCGAATCTGCCACAGTTATGCTGCTTTGCCTTCCCGCAACACCGTTGTAATTGCTTGCTGATCCTGTACCCGATATTTCAGGGATATTCAGGAGAGCATTTTTGAAATCCCGGATCCGTGTAGGTTCAAATTCCCGGTTTAGCTGAATGTAAGCAACGTTTTCAGATTTGAATCCCTTGTCTTTTTGGTTCATGAAAATTACCTGGTGAAATATGATACCGGTTGAAAGGATAAGCGCTGAAGATATTACGAATTGCGAAACAACCAGTATCTTACGCAAAAACAAAGAGCCGCTTATACCTTGAGAGGCTTCAGGTTTCAAAGCATTTGATGGCTGATAGCGCGACAAAATCATTGCCGGGTAAATACCGGATAAAAAACCCGGTATGAGAAAAAGACCTGTAAGTCCCACATTGAAAAGGATGTTCCCTGCAAAATCAATCCTGAAATCAGTCCCCAGAAGTGAATTGAAATAGGGGAGGGTCAATTCTGTTATAACAAGTGCCAGTATTATTGCAAAAAATGTTATCAGAAGTGATTCGGATATAAACTGAACTGATAACTTTCCGGGGGTCGCCCCCAGCACCTTTTTCAGTCC
>SLCF01000132.1 GCA_007125955.1 Bacteroidales bacterium
AAAAGGGTCATCAATCCTCTTTCCTTTGCAATACTTGCTATATCGTACATATATTCATAAAACACAGCCGGCTCATTTATGCTGTGTGAGATTGATCTGCATCTTTTATTTATTGCTGTTTCCACAACTTCATCGGGGGAAAGCTCTTTTGATGCAACCTCATCCGGCCCCCTTTGCGAAATGTGCCAGTTGTGACAATGCCTGCAGCGAAAATTGCAGGATGCTGTGAAAACACAAAGGTTTTGGTGACCCGGGAACATGTGGTACATAGGCTCCATCTCTATCGGGTCAATCTGAAGTCCGGCAGGCCTTCCGTAAACCATACTGTAAAGTTTGCCTTCAACATTTTTTCTAACCCTGCAGAAACCGGTATCTCCCTCATTTATTAAACAATTACGGAAACACAAATCGCAACGTAAACGTTTTGATTCAACCAAAGAATAGAATTTTGCCTCTGTTCCCTGAAAGGCGGCAGGTCTGTGCCTGCTATCATTGGCAATTCCCGGTTCAGAAGAGTGTGAAGAACAGCTGAAAGGCAAAAGACCTTCATTTCCATGCAGGCCGGGTGAAAATGGAGTCTGCCCCGATAAACACAACGAGTTTTTTTTAAATACAGCCCCTGCAGAAAGAATAGCTGTGCTTCCTGTCAACACCTTAACGATAAAGTTTCTCCGGCCTGTATGGGTCATACACTGGTCATTATTCTGTGATAAACTCTCTTTCATTAAGCATAGATCCTTTCAGAATAAAGATCTGAAAAAATATTAACCTATCTCCCATATTCCTGCTATTGCATATCCGCAAAACCTGCATTTCCCTTTTTCAATATTATTGGCAAGTATTGTAAAATGGGCACGCTCAATCAGCTTTTCTTTGCAGTCCGGACAAAAAGTGGAATTGTGCTTATGGCCTGGCACATTCCCGATATAAACATATTTTAATCCGGTTTCATATGCTATTCTTACAGCCGTTTCCAAAGTGCTCACAGGTGTTGGCGACAATTCGGTTAACCTGTATGTTGGTGAAAACCTGCTGAAGTGAACCGGCACTTCGTCACCCAGATTATCCTTTATCCAGTTGCACATACTTCTTATTTCACCCGGATCATCGTTGAGACCGGGTACAACCAGGTTGACAATTTCCAGGAATACTCCTTCCTCCCTTACAATCCTTAGTGTTCTCTTCACAGGCTCAAGACTTGCAGAAGTTATGTTTTCGTAAAAATCTTCACTGAAAGATTTCAAGTCAATTTTTACGGCATCCAGATGAGGAAGCAATTTGCGCATCGGTTCCGGATTAATATATCCATTTGAAACAATACTTGTTTTAATATTTTTCTCCTTTGCCAGCCGGCTAATCCCGAGCATATATTCATAAAATACCGTTGGTTCAGTATAAGTGAAGGATATCGAATTAACACCTCTCCGTGGTGCCTCTTCTACCATCTCTTCGGCTGAAATCTCATATTCCCTTACCTGACCGGGTGATCTCTGCGAGATGTGCCAGTTATGGCAATACCTGCATCTCAGGTTACACCCCACGGTTGCAATACAAAGCCTGTTGTGGGCGGGAACAAAATGATAAAGCGGAGCTTTTTCAATGGGGCCTATATCGTAAGTACAGGGATATCCGTACACCAGGGTGTGAAGTTTGCCGTCAAAATTTTTTCTGACCCTGCATAAGCCGGTAATCCCATTATCCAGAGTACAGCTGTGGGGACAAAGAAGGCATTGAACCCTGCCATTTGATACCTGCTGGTAAAACATGGCTTCACTCCCGGTTCTGTTTTGAATCATGTGCATACTTTCAGATTCCGGATTATTTAATGTGGCGTCAGGCAGTTTCTTGTCAGTCCTGAGTAAAAAATAACCCCCGGAAGCCAAAAATGCGCTTCCTGCAATAATTCTCTTCAAAAATTGACGCCGGCAATTTTCACTCATACAGGAATAAATTCATAATTATTTAACTATACTAACGGTAACAGTGTACACCTGAATTATGCAATTTATAAAAAAAGGTCTGGATTTTTGGTGAGTATGCTCTTTAACAGGACTGTAGGTGTTTCCCTGACGGATGACTTCAAACGGTTCAATCTTACTTTAAATACAGTTCTTTTTTTTTATTAATTTTATTTTTTAAACATATTATTTACTATGCAAATGCTTGATACTGCCGGTCAATTATCCACAATTCCTGGCAACAGGAGCATTGCAGGAAAATTATATACAACAAAACTTTACCTGATAATGACTTAATTCAAACCATAAACAAATAAACTATGAAAAAAAACCTTACAATCCTGATCATGTTGTTTTTCTGGGCAGCCACTACCTCTGGCCTGAATGCTGCAGGTCAAAGCGAAAGAGATACCGGTAACGGCGAAGAAATATGGACTCCCAGGTATATGGTAGAAAACTTCAAAAGAGTGGGCGGTACATCAATTTCTCCCTGTGGGGAATGGATTGCCTTTACCATTTCAGAATCCAGAACCGAAGGAGAAAAAAGCGACTATCTTACTCATATCCATCTGGTAAAGAGTGACGGTTCGCGTCAGTTTCAGCTCACACGGGGTGAAGTCTCCTCATCCAACCCACAGTGGTCACCTGACGGGGAATTTATTACTTTCACCTCAACCCG
>SLCF01000030.1 GCA_007125955.1 Bacteroidales bacterium
AATTAAACTATTATTCAATGAGTTATTATTGTATGTCAATTAAGTTCATTAATTTTTGCCGTATGTAAACCCCATGTTTGTTCATCTCTTTTTGTCTGCCGAAGGCTGATGGGGCTTTCATGTGAATAAAGTATGGTTATCAATCTATTTAACAATATGTTACAAATTCGTGATTCGGATACTTTGCATTTCAAACCCATGGAACCCGCATGCTTTATTCATGTTATTTTGTCTGCCTAAGGCTGATGGGGCTTCCCTGTTATAATCAGTCAAAAACCTTTAGCAACCAAAAAGTTCCCATGCCGGAAAATCGAGGCAAAAAGTTAATTATTTTGCCACACCAGGTTCAATGTGAGGCGGACTTTAGTTTATTGTTCCCCCCCAACAGTTTATTCCACTATAAGATTCCTGTTTCTGGGGAACCTGACTGAATACCTGAGCTCAAAATCCCTGGTTTCCTGAGGACCTAATAAAAACTCCCACCTTATATCACCCGTTTCAGGGTTATGTTCAGCACCTGACCTGTTAAGAATATTAACATCTATTTCAGAATTTGTTGAAACGGGAACCTGGTCAAGAATAACCATATTGACAGCCTGACCTTTATTATTCCTTACAGTTGTTCTCCAGTTTCTGACCTCCTCTCTCCTGTTTCCTATAAAATTCCTTGAAGAATAGTCTTCTGTTTTTTCCCGGTTAACAGAAATATTCTTGTCCCTTCCCAGTGAAATCTGAAGAGTATCAGAGGCATGTCTTACATCAAGAAGCGTTTTACCTACATAGGTGTCTTCAAAAAAAACATTTGCCTCGCCTTCCAGAAGGCTGTACTTTTCCCAGTCTGTTATCCCGGCAGTCAGATAAGCCTCCCTACTGATTTTCGGCACACTGTAATACTGATAAAATGCCGGAAGCTCGTATTCCGCCATATCAACAGAATAGCTCTTATTATCAGATTTTACCGTATAAGGTATACTTATTTCAAAATCAACAGTTGTTTGTTGTTCCACCCTGGTAAATGGCACACCAGACATCAGGGCTTCCTCGTCCATGGAAACTGATTCAACCGCTCCTGTCAAAGTTCTTCTCCTCTGGGTTCCATAACCCATAACAACAACTTCATCAAGGCCCACCATGTCGGGCTCAAGGACAACATTCATAACTTCAGAGGTAACCGGCAATGTTTTCCTTTTATAACCCACAAATGAATATGTAAGGCCTGATACGCCCGATGGAACGGTAATTGAATAATTCCCGTCATAATCAGTGACAGTACGTATTGTTGTACCGTCAACACTTATTACAGCCCCGGGAAGAGATTCGCGTTTTTCGTCCGTTATCCTTCCGGACACCCTGTTTATCTGCATGTAGTGGGGAGGTGGAATGTTGTAATCCAGATAATAGGTTTTTAAGGCAGGAGCCATTCCTGAAACATTTGGGTCTGAAGAGGAGAATCTTAGCTTTACATTACTCCAGTCAACTTTTGTGTCCTGTCTTACATTAGCCTTATAAACCAGCCTTATCGGCTCGTTCACATTTATTGCCCTTATATCATAGGAAGGAAACCATCCTGCATTGCCAACAATATAGGATACTTCAAAAGATGCGGTTGACCTGCCGGTTGATTCTGCCTTAACCAGTATTTCCCCGCTTGGATAGACATTTGCTGATGAAAGGTTTTTAATCTGATTTTCGACCTCCTTTTTTTGCATATTCAGATCATCCAATCTTTTTTCAAGCTTGATCTGCTCAAGTTTAAGGGATCTCACCTTTTCACCGTAAAATTCAGAAGCTTCCTTCAATGTATTGACATTCAACTCCTGATTCCTTCCCCCGATAACCCTGTTTTCCCTTAAAAAAGTCAGTTCTTCGTTTAAAATTTCAAAGTGTGTACTTTCCAGCCTTATTTGATCCTCAATTTTATTAAGCTTTTCCTGCAGGCTGGCCAACTCCTTTGGCTTTTCAAGCTGGTCAAGATAGTTTTGCTGATGATTGACAGACAGCACGGTAACATTCCCCCCTGCTTTCACCCTGACACTCCTTGCATCAATAAACGGCGATAGATTGACAAATTTCAGAAGGGCCACACCTTTTTCAAGGTCAACATTAACTTTCCTTGTAATCTGAGCGCCTTCAAAAAACACTGAAACTTCATTCACAACGGTATGAATATCCTTCTCAACCGGTTCCTGCGGAAAAGCATTAATGAAGCTTAAAAAACAAAGAAGAACAATTGATCTTTTCATAATCTGCTTTATTTTATTAAAAAATATTGAATTTGAAAAGAGAACAAAAGCAATCAAAATCACGTAAAAAAATTAACCGGCATTCATAAAGCTGACAGACAAATTTAAGAACCATTTATCAGTAAAAAGTCTATCAAATTACAATAAAAAGATGAAAAATCTACTGTGCGTACTCTTTTTACTTTTTGTTTTTAAAAATATTCATTCCCAAAAGTTCGAGTGGTGGTCAGCCTCTCAATTTGAGAAATCCTATATATCGGAAATGTATTCTCCCCTTTCCAGGCTGGAGATTGCCACTATAAACAGGCTTCATCCCACTTATTACAAAGAAAACCCTGAAACAAGGGCATTCAATGAGGTTCAAACCGGTCTGCAAATACCGGTATTTCAATATTTTCAAAACAGGCCTTCAGGCGATTTGAAAATTGGTTTCAGCATACCAATAAGCGCTCTGCTGCTGATCGATATGTTTGAGAGTGTTACAGCACCTTTAATAAATAACGATTACCGTTTCGGTGGAAAAATTACTGCACTCTATTCCCCTTATTCAATGCAGGACCACTTTATAAAGAATTTTTGCCTGACCATTGTACCTTTATTTCACGAAAGTTCTCATATTGGTGATGAATATGCTCTGCATGGCTACAACACACTTCCCGGCTTCAAACGGATCAACCTTTCTTATGAGGCATGGCAGCTGTTTTTTGGAATAAACCGCCCTGATAGCCTGGCCGGCCCTTTATTGAGTGCCGAAATTGGTTATCAGCGATTGATGCCATATAAGGAAGGATACTATAATGCCGATTCCCTTGAAGTGAAAGGCATAGATATTCTGCCTTCGCAAAACAGGGATCTTTGGCTCATGAGAATGAATTATCAGCAGCCTGTGAGGTCCGTAAGAGAATCCGGCGGACAAATAGTTGTTTCTGCCGAAACCCGCAGAGAGACAAAAATGGGATATATACCTGAAAATCCGGAAAGAATTGTATGGTCGTTTAACGGTTATGCCGGATACCGTATCCCGAAAAAAAACAGCCGGCATAATATTGGAATATATTTCAGGCATTACAGGGGACTTGTACCATACGGCCAGTTACGCGATAAAGCAAATTTCCGGCTCAACGCTATTAGCCTGGTAATCAAATAGCTATTATTTCGCCCTCATTCGGGACTATTACTTCAATATCATCTATTATCCTTTCGGAAAAAACCCCGGTAATTCTTTCCTAATTCCAGCCGGGATTCAAATGCAGCGGGATCAGTCGGTTAACATTCGATTTATTCATCATTTCCAGCACCTCCTCAAAAACAGAATGTCTTTTTGCGTCACCCGGCTTTGAATCTGTTTCCTCGCTGGTCATCCAGACTTCATGCATTACAATGTCAAGGTATTTCACAAACATTATAATCTTCTCATCCGCAACAGTATCAGTTAGAGGTACGAGGCAGTATGTCTTCCGAAAGCTGGAATAAAACCTTTTGTTCCCAGTGGTAATATCTCCATAGTTAAAATTCTTTAAATAAAAATTTTAAATCCCCGTCTCCATTTAGCTTGCTATTTTAATGCCTCTTTCACGGCCTTTTCTGCATGAATAGCCGTAGTATCAAAGACAGGCACGGAAACATCGCTTTGTTTCACCAGCAAAGGGATCTCGGTGCAGCCAAGTATTATTCCTTCAGCACCTTTTTCAACAAGATTGTCAATGATCCTTAAAAACTCTTTTTTCGATGATTCAATTATTTCACCAATACATAACTCACTGTATAAAGCCTTATGAATTATATCCCTGTCGCTTTCATCCGGGATAATAACATCTATGCCAAATTTATCTGTCAGCCTCTTTTTGTAAAAATCATGTTCCATTGTAAATTTGGTGCCCAGAAGCCCCGCCTTCTTCAGTCCGTTCAGCAGAATTGATTCTGCCGTTGCATCGGCAATGTGTATCAAAGGGACAGTTATATTATCCTGAACATCATCTGCCATTTTGTGCATTGTGTTCGTACATATAAGTATAATGTCAGCACCGGCCTTTTCGAGCGTTTTTGCTGCATCTTTCATTATCAATGTAAGCTCATCCCATTTATCTTCATGTTGTAACGTCTGTATTTCTTCAAAATCCAAAGAATATAAAACAAGCTTTGCCGAATGGAAGCTGCCAAGTTCATTTTTCACCTTCTCATTGATAATGCGATAATACTCAAGGGAAGATTCCCAGCTCATCCCTCCTATCAGTCCGATTGTTTTCATCTGTTAATATTTTAATTATTGATTTACTCGGCTTTCCTGTTCTACTGTTTCTTCAGAATATAATTTCCGCTTATGTCATCTATCCTGCATTTGTTCAATCAGCTCTCTTAAAAGTCAATCCGGAAAACCTGAGTGTATTATCATCTGAATTAAAAAACACCGGTTCTGCCCCGTACCTGCCAAAATCCTGCATTGCAGCGGTTGTTTCATCAAGAGGAGTGAGTAATGCAGGGATCTCCGAGGTTATACCGTAGGTTTCCCTGACAATTTTTTCGGGAAGCATTCCCAGATACAGATTATTATCCCTTACATAAATGCGCAGGCTTTCATAAAATTTCACCGCACCGTCAGGGCATGGGGTTACAGATACATACGTGCCTGCTGCCTGTTTCCAGCTTTCCGGAATGATTACTGTTACCGCATCCTTATGTTTTGCAATAGGTGTAAGCAGTCCGTTGGAAAGAGAAAACAGGATTCTTTCTCCTTCAATTTCCTCAACCTTTAAAATGAAACCGTCAAAATAGCTGAAAAAACCGTCCTCAAAATATTTCACGGGAAATCTGTTTTCCCCGATTATAGCAATCACACTGTCTCTTTCTTCCTTTATACTTATAATATTGTTTGAGGTAAAATAATCGCCGGTGATCCTTTCTCTTTCTGCAACCTGCCAGGAAGCTTCTCCAGGTGTTTGATGTTCCATTGGATTAAATGATTGCCCTGTTTTTATTTCAAGAGCTTCATGAATCATACTGCGTGCCAGTTGCTCCACCAAATGGTAAGAACCGGCGGTGTTGCAAAACACAACCACACCAATTCCATAATCGGGTGCGAGAAGCATCATGGTATTTGTAAAAACGGCTCCCCCTCCATGATAAACCAGTTTTCCCGTGAACGGAGGAGGAAGTTCCTCCAGAAATACTGAAACCCCCATGTTTATATCAGTGTCGAGCAACACACCGCTGTTTTGCCTGCTGAACATTTTATCAAGGGATGTGTCTTCCAGCACCATTTTACCTGTTTTTGAGCTTTGCATTAAAAGCATTTCAGCAAAATGGAGCATTTCAGTCACATTGCTTTTCAGCCCCCCGGCAGCGATATAATTTATCGGCATCTCTTCGTAAGCCTCCTCTGAGAACATGGTATAAGAACGTGTCAATTCGATATCTTCAGGTGGATTGTAAAAAAAACTGCTTTTCATATTCAGCGGTTCCAGGATATTCTCCTTGGCATATACTGGATAGGGAAGTCCGCTTACATTTTCAATCACCAAAGCAAGCAGGTCAAAGCCGGGATTGGAGTATAAATGACGGTATCCGGCCGGACTGATCTGGGGATGATTGTTTATATATTCAAGTATTTCATTTTCTCCGACCGGGCAGTTTCCCTGGGCCAGAGACATTATATCCCGGGATAAGCCTGATGAATGCGTTAGAATGTCCCTGATCTTTATCCCGGGTGAGTCAGGATGTGGCTTCTTTAAATCAAAACCGGGCAGGTAGTCACTCAATTTGTCATCCAGTTCGAGCATCCCGTCTTGAACAAGCTGCATAATGGCTGCAGCCGTAATCACCTTAGTAACTGAAGCCATTGGAAAAAAGGTTGAAGCATCAGTATTTCCAAAGCCTTTTTCTGTACGATAATTACCAACATCAATAAATCCTATGGATATCCCTTTGATATTATTTTCATCAATATATGAGAGAGCCGTGTTTTCTATCAGGCTGTCCAGTGAAGTATAGTCTACAGGCACTGTCTCATTTGCGCAGGATGTTACTGCAATAAGCAAAATAATAATTGCCGGGATCAGGTAAAGTGATTTCATATTTTTTAGCAGCCACATCATAGCTTCCTGAATTTTTAATAGTTTTTTTAGCCTCTTACAGTCAGTGATCTAAAAGAACACTCCCGATATAATAATAAAAATAAAGATCACTACATATATAGCCAGCATAACAATTGTAAATATCCCCGTGAACTTAAAGAGTGATTTCAGGTTTTCAAACCCGGAAGTTATTGATTGCACATCATCTGAATTCAGACCTTTTTTTATCCGCACGGAATACCTCAGCAGGTATGTAACAGGGAAAAAGTAAACCGCCCCAATAATTACATATACAAATCCCATTATACCTTTAATAAACCCGGAATTCGGCAACGCATTCATTAACGAAGTGCTGACAATCATAATAATACCGAATATTATCATTAAAGCCATTACAACATAGCCGACAATTGCCAAAAACTTCCCCCATTTAGAGGTTGTCAAAAGGTAGCCGGCGATTTCCGGACTGGCAAAAATTTGGTTTTCGGCTTGAAACTGGTTTTCATCCTGAGTTTTTTTTTCACTATTTTCCATCTTACTGTTTTTTTAAAGAATTGATATTTGTTTGAATTACCGGATTCCGGTCAGTATCACCCTTAGTCCGGATAATGGTCCGTTAATACTGTTTATCATTTCAAATATACCTGCTGTCATAAGCCCAGTGCAAAAGAGCCTGCCTCTGTACCGGCCTGCATTTTATGTCTCCTTTAAAACAGTGTTTCCTTATCTGGGCAATGTGGCGTTTCATTGCTTTCCACCTTTTTATCTGGCGTTCATCATCTTCTGAACGCCTGCCCATATAGTACCGGCAATACCACTGAAACCATCCCCTGGGATCCTGCGGATGAATCCAGCCCTTTTCAAGCCAGTATAAAAGGGGTTTGGAAGCGTGCACCTTGAAATAATTGAGCTTCGGATCAGCTTTTTTTGGTGAAAGCCTGGCTTTTTCGAACCACGATGCAGGAAACTCATTACGGCAATCGTTCATATACTTACCGCCAAAGACACCCATCTCCAGCATTTGTTTCGGGGTAAGTTCAGGAGTGAACTCCGGATGAAAAGACCTGCCGGCAGGCCTGGTCAACATATAACGGTAGCCTTGCTGCATACGGTCGTTTACAATAATTTCTTTTGGTTTCACCCTCTGGCAGAATATATTATTTAATCTTCTAATTTAATTAATTTTTTATTTCCTGAAATGCGGTTAAATAAAGAAGGAATAATCAGGTTAAGATTGAAATTGCTCAACTGAGTGAAAAATTGGCTAAAATCTGAATAACCAGCAGAAGGTGAGGTATCTTTAACCCCTTTTTTGCTCCACACCATTAGAGACTTTTACATTGTCATATATCGTGTTTTATATTCCTGATCCGGAAATGCCTGACAATATCGAACCAAAAGTTTTCCACTTCAATATTTTCCTCTTTAAAACCGGCTTCCAGCATGTTTAAATACATGCGGCGATTCATATTATCTCCAAGTATGGAGCGGGATACAGGGTTCAATACATCCATAATCCTCCCCATCACCTTGTGATCACTTCTCACATGTTCCATCATTAAAATTTTCCCGTCATTCCTGCAAACCCGCATAATTTCCTGCAGCCCCTGTACCGGATCCGGCACAGTACAAAAAACAAAGGATGTAACGACAGTGTCAAATGAGTTATCTCCAAATTGCAGGTGCTGGGCATCCATAACCCTGAGGTGGGCAGGGATTGAGCTTTTATTGCTTCTTTTATGAGCCTTATTGATCATATTTTCACTTAGATCGATTCCTGTCAGAACAACCCCTTCAGGATAATAAGGTATGTTCTTCCCGGTTCCAATGCCAACTTCCAGTGTTTCCCCGGATGCCTCTTTCAGCAACTTCTTTCTCCATTTGGAGAACAATGTTTCCACCGGCCATTGAAGGCAGTCGTAAACTCCTGATATTCTGTTATAACGCTTTTTTGTCCGGTTCATTTTTATGGAATTTTACTTTTTTGAGTGATGCTGCGGATTGATCAGCCCGTAATTATCTTTGCGTCTTGCACCTGGCAATATCTATGTTGCATCAATTAAGTACCACAAAAGGTTTGATATGAATTATCAAATTTCTTATCAGTAAAAAGTAAATCTTTAATTTCTTCTTTGTAATCATAAGGTGTACGGAGGGCATTTAACAAAAGATGAAGTTTAGATAAATTGCCCTCATCAGCTAAATCAATTGCTTCCTCAACATGAAAATTTCTTGGTATTAGAACAGGATTGGTTTTTTTCATTAAGGATTTAGCATATTCAACACCCTTTTTACTTTTACCCAACCTCTCTCTCCACCTTTTTCTCCAGTCCTGCAGCGCCTCCATTACTCTTGTATTGCCACCCAGCCAGTTATCAAGGTAAAGGCTTGTAAAAGTATTTGTATAATCTGCCCCATTCTTCAGCATAATATTCATCAATTCATCTATCAGTGCAACGTCCTCTTCTTCCGGTTCTTCAATGCCTATTTTGGCGAACATCATTTTATACCATTTCTCTGAGTAGATGCTGTCAAACTGATTGATTATTTTTATTGCCAGGGATATCGCTTTATCTTCATCAGTATGAATAAGCGGCAATAAGGCCTCTGCCAGTTTAGATATATTCCATTTAAGTACTTTAGGCTGATTTCCAAAAGAATATCTTCCGAACCTGTCAATGGAACTAAATACCGTTTCCGGGTTGTAGCTGTTCATAAATGCACAGGGGCCATAGTCAAAAGTTTCACCGCATATTGAAGTGTTGTCTGTATTCATCACTCCATGAATAAATCCAACCCGCATCCATTCAACAATCAGTTCAATCTGCAAACGCATCACCCTGTCCAGAAGACTTAATGCAGGATTTTCATGCCCTGATAAATCAGGAAAATGCCTGTTTATTGTATAATCTGCCAGGGCTGCCAAATCTTTTTTAGTGGCGAAGTATCCTGCATATTCAAAGGTTCCAATCCTTATATGACTTTTCATAACCCTTGTAAGAACCGCACCTTTATTAATATCTTCCCTGTAAACAGGATCATCTGTTTTTACCACAGCAAGGCTTCTTGAGCCGGGTATTCCAAGGTGGTGAACAGCCTCGCTGATTAAATATTCTCTCAGCATCGATTTTAAAGTGGCTTTACCATCGCCGTTCCTGGAGTATGGCGTCTGCCCGCTACCTTTTAGCTGAATATCAAAGCGTTTTCCTGAAGGAGTAATGTGCTCACCCAGTAATATCGCCCTTCCATCACCCAGCATGGTAAAATGACCGAATTGATGTCCCGCGTAGGCCTGAGCTAAAGGGGCTGAATTATCAGGTAATTTATTTCCCGAGAGAATTTGAGAAACAGGTTCATCCTTGTTAATTTGAATACCCAATTCTTTTCTTAAAACATCATTAAACAAAAAAATCCGGGGGTTCTGAACAACAGCAGGACTCACCTTTTTGTAAAAGACGGAAGGCAGCAATTGATAAGTATTATCAAAATTGAAAGCACTGTTATTTTTTTTGGTAGCCATAATAAATCAAATTGTCAATTTAAGATATTCCCGTTCTTATCCGGAAATTGCTTATGAATCTGAAGATGATGCCACTTGTGTAAAATAGTTCTCTCCGCACAGCATTTTAATTAAGCTCTGCACTATCCTGGAAACTTCAGGGTATATCTTAATTTTATAATTAACACGCAATTATTCTACACTGTTAAACACAACAAAAGAGTTTATGTTTTTTGCTTAAAATTGAAACACTATCGCATGTAAGACTCATAAAGGAAATTTGTTTTAAGACAAGATAATGGTGACGATTTTGTACATAACATTATTCTTTTAAAGGTTTTATCTCAAATGTCAGGTTTTCCACCACATCATTGTATTTTTCAAGAAGCTCCTCCTGGCTTTGCCCGCCCAGGTGGATGTATGCCAACACATAACTATAGCTGTCAACATGGTGCTCTTCAATATCATTAAGATCCATACCCTCTTTAACCGTAACTTTTATTTCCAGTTCCGGGTATTTTTCCTTCAGTTTATCAATTTCTTTTCTGGCAGGGGCTTTTTTTACCACACCCGACCTGAAGGCACGGTGCATAAAATGTGCGGCCACTTCAAAATCGCCTTTATTTTCAAGAGGTTTGGGCCTGCGGTCAAGTGCAAGATTAAGTATAACATGGTGATGTGAAATACCATGCACTTTTTCAAATATTACTGCATGCGATTGCGACATGCGGGGATTTACTTCCAAAAGATTAATTTTATTTTCTTCCTCATTATAAAAGTATTCAATGTTAAAAGCCGAATTCATTAATCCGATCTGTTTTATCACCTTACGTGACAGGTCAGACATGCGGTATTGTATTTCATAAGGCAGATTTGATGGGTATTGATACCTGGCAAACGAAGGATACTGTTTATGAGTGATTGAATCCACCAGGCCATAGATAACCACATTACCGTCAAAAGCATATCCTTCTACAGTGCATTGGTGACCGGAAATAGGAGTTTCGGCAAACATCTTTTCATTTGTTTCAGATATTTTTTTTGACATCCCGAATTCGGAGGCTATATAGCTAAACGGCTCCACCATATAGTCAATATTTTCACACACCTCTTCCATGCATTCATCAAACTGCTTTTTGTTTTTTATTTTATATGCAAGGTAAGAGTGGTAGGATTTGATGGGTTTGATCCAGAACGGAGGTTTAAAGCCAATTTTATCATAGGCCTTTTCATCAAAGGGATCAAAAGCCTTGAACTTTGGTATGTTGTCCGGGATTACCCTGTGCTGCTCAAGGCGGCTCCAGTATTTATGTTCACATTTCATAACACTTTCCAGGCTGGGTCCTGGCAGCTTGTATTTTTGCGCAATTATAGGGACCATTACCGAACCCGGAAAATCAAGGTAAGAAATCACGGCATCAATACCTCCTTCCTTTTTAACCCGCTCTTCGGTTTTTTTCAGAAGACCGGGTATGGAAAAATGTTCAACGCCCCGTATTTCAGAAAATTTAATGGCCGGAAGAATCTTACACTCCTTGAATTCCGGAAGATGCTTGATCAATGATAAATTGAATTCATCCAGTCCTACAACGAAAACTTTCTTCTTTTTAGCCATTTTATTTCTGATTTTAAATTAATAACGGTTTAATTAAAGTGGCATACAAATTTCATGAATTGTTTTACTTAAATGTTATTATCCTGGTTTTAATTTATTTAAACCATATCTCTCGGTATGCGCTCATCAAATGAGCGGCTGAAGACCCTTACATCCTCTTCATAAGCGTCAAGAGTAGCCCGTATCACAAAATTTGTTTTGGTGGAAGTAAGAATTGTGTGGGTGATGGTTTTGATTTTCCAACCCTCTCTGCGGAATTCCCTGACTCCTTTCACTTCACCCCTTACCGTCTCATATTTGTTGTTGCTGTAAGAATAACTTTCTGTGGCATCTTTTCTTAGCTCCAGATCTATGTGATTTAAGCGATACTGTGGATCGTTATTAATAATCTTCTGGGTCACTTTATTGGTTGCCAGGTTTCGTTCCACAATCCATTCCCTTTTGGCAGGTACCAGCAGGGTGGTTTCGAGTTGATCTAACTTCCCGGGTTTTTCCAGGGCTTTTTCAGAAGTATCTCTCTTTTCTATCTTTCTTTTTGGCAAAATCAGCGAGCTTTCTGCCGGGTAGATGGTTAAAGTGGCTGATTCAGGAGCCGGCCATGCCAGCGGCCAATATGAAGTAGAAATGGAAACCCTGATCTGGTTTCCGGCGGGGAAGCGCTGGGCTATATAGTTCATAGGGACTAGGACTTCATAAGTTTTTCCGGGTTCCAGTTCTTGGAGTTCCTCGTTGCTATCCCTATGGGTGAGGTTGAGCAAACCGAAGGTTACGCGGGTTGCTCTGCCGTCGGGGGCGACGTCAGAAATACGAGCAGCAACCTGGGCTACGCGTTTGTCGGATTTTAGTTTCAGCTTCAGGAAAGGCCTGCCCAAAATTTCATAATCCTCATCCAAAAACGGACTGTCAAATACCAAAGCACCTCCGTCTTCCTCTCTTTGATCACTTGGCAAGTCGGTCGATTCCGAATAAGAGCACCATTTACCTCCAAACAATCCCACATTTAAGGGGCTTTGTATTTTAAGCGAATCCGGTTCTTTCGAAGGATTGACACGCGTTCCCACCCTGAGGGAATGCAATTTATATTCTCTTTCTTCTACTTTGGACGAGGGCCAGGACTCCTCATCTATCCACCTGCCCGGTCGGGCGGATGATAGAGGCGATACTGAGTCAAGCACCCAAAGCCTGAGAATCGGCTCATCCTTAACGCCGTTGTCTATCCCTTTCAGCCATTGATCCCACCAGCGTACCGATTTTTTAAGAAAATCTATAGCAGGCCCCGGACCTCCCATATGGGGGTACTTATGCCCGTATGCTCCTACAATGCCCTGGCGGGGAACTTTAAGGTTTTCCATCAAACGGAATACGGTATTGGAATAACCGTCTGCCCATCCGCTTACTGCCATTACAGGACATTTTATGGCATCATAATCTTCACAAACAGAGCCATGTTTCCAGTAATCGTCACGGCGCTGGTGCTCCAGCCATTTTTTCAGCCATAGCCCGCTTCCTTCCAAACGTTCCTTCCACATATCACTCCATTTTTCTCCCACTACTTCGGGATCGGGGGGACAGCTGGTATGGGCAAACATCACAGAAGCCCATGAGAGGTTGTCCGAAAGCAGGCACCCCCCCATGTAATGCACATCATCGGCATACCGGTCGTCGGTTGAGGCTACGGTAATGACTGCTTTTAATCCGGGCGGTTGCATAGCAGCGATTTGCAAGCCGTTAAAGCCTCCCCATGAAATGCCGATCATGCCTACATTGCCATCACACCATGGTTGTGAAGCTATCCATTTTATCACTTCCACCCCGTCATTTAACTCCTGTTGCAAATACTCATCCCGCAGTATACCTTCAGAATCACCGCTTCCACGCAAGTCTACA
This sequence comes from Bacteroidales bacterium, assembly GCA_007125955.1. Classification (GTDB taxonomy): domain Bacteria; phylum Bacteroidota; class Bacteroidia; order Bacteroidales; family PUMT01; genus PUMT01. The sequence continues at coordinate 13,315 of SLCF01000030.1, forward strand.
CGTATGCCGGCATATCCGCTCTTTGCAAAATACCCGTGCAGCCTATGGTCGTTATAAGCAGTCAGGTCACGTTTACGGTAAGGGATATATTCCAGAATTCCCGGCACAGGGTTCTTTTCTGCATCCTTCGGAAGCCAGATCTTGGCAGCCAGTTTGGTGCCGTCACTCATGGTTATCCATGTATTTTCTATTACTTTCATAAATAACTAAAGTTTCGCACAAAAATTAATATGCTGAATAACAGCAAAAAAAGATGAAAAAGCAGCATGGTGGTTATGTCAATATGCAGAATATCAGCATACTAACAGCGTAATCCAAAATACAATACCATGCTGCAGAGTAAAGATATTAATAAGATCTCAGAATTAAAAAAACGATTTTACCCATAGTTGATTTGAAGCCGAATCTATATTTCGTTTTTTGAAGTGTATTCGTTTTCGGGTTTTGTCAAAGCCTTAATCCGTCAAAAGTTACCCATTTCCGGGCCACTGATTGACCAAACTAAGTTAATTTATTAGTTATAATGCTGCTCTTTTAAAATATCTATTTACTGGAATTTGATTACTAATCCCATGGTGGCAAAGTTCATTGTTGTAATAATGGAAATATTCCTTTAGGCCTTTATGAAGCCCAGGACCATCATCAGGAACTTTAACGAAACATAATCGTATTTTACAGAACGCCATAATCTCTCAATAATAATATTTGGAAAAACTCCCCCTGGAAAATACACTTTATTTGCATTTGTTTTTCAGGCTGCAACTGAAGCTGCAGAAACTGCTCTTTCAGGATTACAATTCAAATGATATTTGTTCTGGCGAGGGTTGCCGAGAAGTACTACCCTATTCTCTCTATGAGCAAGTTAATTAATTCATCACAAAGACCCGCCCGGAATATACACTTTGTTGGGTTTTGTTGGTATATCACAAATTTCAACAATTTTAAATTAGCAACCTTTTTCAAATTCAATATGGGCAAACCCACCTGCACCCAAAAAATCAATTATACCTCACACAACGCACAGAAAATCCGAAATCCTTATAGTAGTAGTTCCTGGTTACATTGCTGCCAAGGTTGATCATGCTCCGGGACCAGGCTTCATCAGCACTGTTATCGGTAGCACTCCACCAGGCACCGTCGCTGCCATTATATATGAAATCCCCATTGATGTGACGAATACCGCCCGGAAGGGCTGTAAAGCCAGTTTCGTTGGTCGCTCCGATGTTGGGTTGAGCCCATAAACCGGTCCCCTCTTCGATATTTCCGGTTGCTTTTAATTTGCCGGCGGCTGCATCTCGAAGATAATCAGTCAGGTGCCCCCATTCATCATCGCCGGGCAAATGCCAGCCATCGGGGCAGGCATCCTTTGCTGCCGTCCAATTGTATAATACACCGTAATTATTGTATTCTTTCGTTGCTTTAGCTGAACTTACATCAGTTCCATTATAGCCATAGACATAATAGTAGGCAGTTGTACGGGACCCTTTATCTGGCTCTGCCACACCTGGCATATACTTCAGGTTTTCCACCATCCATTCCTGGTGTCCGATGATTTTGGTTTGGTAAACATTGCCGTCGCGGGGGTCGGTAAAACTTCCACTGCCACTATCGCAACTACTGGCAAATAAAAAAAACACCCCTATAAACAGAAGTGTTGATCCCGAAAAATTTGTTTTATTTTTCATTTTTTTACTAAAGTTTATTTGGTTATCAATCATAACTTATGCCGCAATTATTATATAAGCTGCCAGAATGTGATTGTTAGTTATTTCATTAAATTTTGTCATAAACAATTCCTGGTATTCTCTTTAAAATTGAAGCAATAAGTCCCCATCTCCTGGTAATATAAACAACTCTTCTTTTGTCTTTTCAAGTGATTGCCCTAACGAACTTTCTTGTATTGGCCAGTTAACTATTGTCCTGTTATATATTGTCCCATTGATTCTATGGTTGCAGATTTACAGGTTAAATATAACGTGAAAGGCAGGATGGTGAAACCATGCCTCTCCCACCTGGTAACTCCGATGAGAATGGAAATTACATGGCCAAGATCGGCAGGAGTTGGCGTAATTGGGGCACTATCGCGTGTAAAACTCATAAAGGAAATCTATTTTAAGACAAGATAATGGTGAGGATTTTATACAAAATTATTCTTTTAAAGGGATTATCTAAAATGTAAGATTCTCCACCACATCAATGTATTTTGCAAGAAACTCCTTCAGGCTTTGCCCGCTCAGGTAAATGTAACTTACGTTTTATCAAACAACGAACTATATGAATCAAAATGATAATCAGGCAAAGACTCGCCAAAAACCACTTTGTAAAGGTAAAATAACCGGCAAATGTGGCAAGCATGTTATATCGGGAAGGCATAAGCATGATTAATGTCAAAACACTCAAGTTTTCTAAATAATCAAAAATAAGAATCCCAAAAGGCAATAAACTCAGAAACGTTCTGTGAGAGTTGAAGCGGGCTACAAGATTTTAATTACCTGTAAACCCGCTTATTTTTTATACACTACATTATATTTACTTCACATATTAACAACTGAAAAGAGAATCTAAATATTAGATATTTTAATCAAACCTGTCTGCATTCATCACTTTAACCCATGCATTCACAAAATCTTTTACAAATTTCTCTTTGTTGTCATCTTGTGCATACAGTTCTGCATAAGCCCGTAACACAGAATTTGAACCAAACACCAGATCAACCCTGGTTGCTGTCCATTTCATCTTATTTGTCTTTCTTTCAACAATATGATACAAATTATCAGAAACAGGCTTCCATGAGTAACTCATGTCAGTAAGATTTATAAAGAAATCATTTGTCAGGACGCCTTCTCTGTCTGTAAATACGCCGTGTTTTGTACCTCCATGATTTGTTCCCAATACACGCATACCTCCAACCAGAACTGTCATTTCAGGAGCGGTTAGGCCCATAAGCTGTGTTCTGTCAAGCATGAGTTCTTCCGGCTGCACGGCATAATCTTTTTTGAGCCAGTTTCTGTAGGCATCGTGAATGGGTTCAAGGTCGCTGAAAGATCCGGCATCGGTCATTTCGTTTGTGGCATCACCTCTTCCCGGGCTGAAGGGCACTTTAATATCTACCCCGGCTTGCTGGGCTGCTTTTTCAACGGCAGCAGTACCTCCCAGTACGATCAGGTCGGCAATGCTTACTTTTTTCTCCAGGCTTTGCTGGATCTCTTCCAGTTTTGCCAGCACCTTGTACAACCTTTCAGGTTCGTTACCTGCCCAGTCTTTTTGAGGAGCGAGACGGATCCTGGCACCATTGGCACCACCCCTGTAATCGGACCCTCTGAATGTTCTTGCGCTGTCCCAGGCAGTATTGATCAGCTCTGTTTGCGACAGGCCACTGTTCAACAATTTCTTCTTAAGGTCTTCAATTTCTCCTTTCGACAAAGTATAATCAACAGCAGGAACAGGATCCTGCCATATAAGATCCTCTTTGGGTACATCAGGTCCCAGGTAACGGCTCTTGGGGCCTAAGTCGCGGTGGGTCAGCTTAAACCATGCACGGGCGAAAACCTCTTCAAAATACGCTGTGTCTTTATAAAAGCGCTCCGATATTTTCCGGTACTCCGGATCCATCTTCATGGCCATATCGGCATCTGTCATGATAGGATTGCGGCGTACACCCGGAATATGGGCATCAAAAGGTTTATCTTCCTCTTTCATGTTGACGGGTTCCCATTGCCATGCCCCTGCAGGACTTTTTCTGGACTCCCATTCGTGATTGAGCAAAAGATGAAAATAGGTATGATTCCATCTGTCGGGTTTGCTCGACCATGCACCTTCCAGTCCGCTGGAAACTGTATCTTCAGAATGGCCCTTACCTTTGGGGTTTTTCCAACCAAAGCCCTGTTCTTCCGGTTCTGCTTCTTCAGGCGTTGGTCCCAGAATCGAAGCATCGCCATTTCCGTGGCACTTACCAACAGTGTGGCCGCCGGCGGTTAATGCAACGGTTTCCTCATCATTCATGGCCATTCGCTTAAATGTCATGCGCACATCCTTTGCGGTTCTTAGCGGGTCAGGATTGCCATCTACCCCCTCGGGGTTTACATAAATCAAGCCCATCTGTACAGCAGCCAACGGATTTTCGAGCGAATCACGGTCCTGATCATCGGAATAGCGAGCTTTTGTGGGTTCAAGCCATTCTTTCTCAGCCCCCCAGTAAATGTCCTTTTCGGGGTGCCAAATGTCTTCGCGTCCGCCTCCAAAACCAAAGGTTTTAAAACCCATGGATTCATAGGCCATATTTCCGGCCAGAATAAATAAATCAGCCCATGAGAGTTTGTTGCCATATTTTTTCTTGATTGGCCATAATAACCTGCGTGCCTTATCCAGGTTAACATTATCAGGCCAGCTGTTGAGGGGTGCAAAGCGCTGATTTCCGGTGTTACTTCCACCACGTCCATCGGCAATACGGTATGTACCGGCACTATGCCATGCCATTCTGATCATCAAACCACCATAATTTCCCCAATCAGCCGGCCACCAGTCCTGGCTGTCTGTCATTAACTTTTTAAGGTCGTTTTTCACTGCATCTAAATCGAGTTTTTTGAATTCTTCCCGATAATTAAAATTATGACCTAAAGGATTAGTTTTGGTGTCGTGCTGGTGCAGAATATCCAAATTAAGTGCATTTGGCCACCAACTCATAACGGAACTTTCAGTATCAGTGTTTGCCCCGTGCATTACCGGGCATTTTCCTTTTTTTGAAGTATTGTCCATATTATTTATTATTTAAGTGTAATTCTATTTTATGTTTTTCGCCTTCCCATAATTTGCAGTTTGATGTCTTCAATCTTAAAATCAGGAATTTCTTTCTCTTTAAAATATTTTTCAATCAGTTCGTTTAGCTCATTATCAAAGTAATCTTCAACAATGTCCGAATCAGAATAATAAATATGATGATGATTTTCCATAATAGCATCATATCGCATTATACCTTTGTCCGATTTAACTTTGATAATTAAACCATTTTCAACCAATGTGTCCAATACTTTATATACTGTTCCTGTCGCAATATTTGGATGAGATTTCCTGATATATTCTATAATACTTTCAGCAGTAGGATGATTATTTAATTTATAAATAGCTTCAAGTATGACAATTCTCTGCGGAGTAATCTTTAATCCTTTTTCTAAAAATTTATTTCTCATCTCTTCAACCAAAATACTCATTGATCTTTTCCTTTATAAGAATTATTCTTATTTGAGAACAAATATACTTAATTCTTCTGTTAGTCAAATTATATTATCAATTTTTAGCTGTCGTCTGATTTTTTTTTCATGACCGCCAAAGCTCTATTTTATGATTAGTTGACGATTTCAAATAAGTATCTTATTAAGCTGCAATTACTTTTTATAAGAGCCGCTCAGAGTGCTATTTATTATTTATTGGCGTTTCGTTGTTTTTTTTCTTCTCCAGTAAATTTGTAAAAAGAGTATATCTCAAATTTCAACAATTTTTTTAATTAGTGAGCTTTTTCAATTTCCATAGCGTGAAAGCCATCAATGCCCAAAATTAATCAATTCTTCCTCACGCAACGGACAGAGAACCCCGTCTCCTTATTGCCGCGCATTCTGAAAACATTGCTGTTGGAGTAGTATATGGTCCAGTACAAAGCGAAAATGGTACTGACATCAGAAGCGCCCCACCAGTAACCGTTGGATCCAAGGAATTCGAACGCACCACTGCTGTCACGACGACCACCCGGAAGGGCCGTGAAGCCGGTCTCGTTGGTTGCACCAGCGTTAGGACTTTCCCAAAGAGTTGTATCAATTTCTTTTAGCTTGCCTCCGGCAAAGGCTATGCCTCCAAGATAATCGGTTAATTCTGTCCACTCGGCATCGCTCGGCAAATGCCACCCTGCGGGGCATACGCCCTGCACTGCACTTGAGTTGGTTGCACTGCCCGCAGAACTTGCCATGGCCGCCGGCCAGTTGTATAAAACGCCGTAAGTAGCATAATTAGCTGTAGATTTGGCATCTGTTACACTTGCACCATCATAATCATAAACATAATAATATGGAGTTGTCATTGAACCCGTAGCAGAACCTGCTACACTTGGTAAGTACTTTAAGTTTTCTGCCATCCATACCTGGTTGCCTATGGTTACAGTTTGGTAAACTATGCCATCGCGTTGGTCGGTAAAAGTATTGTCAGTTTGTGCATCTATTTCTGTTAATCCAATAAATAACAAGAAAACTGCACTTAATTTTAGTAGACAGTTCCTCATTTTTGTCCTTCTTTATAATTTTCTTATCAAAGAAACGAATTTGTTTTAGTCATTTTTTTATTTCTTCGAAAAAATTAATAATTGTTTTACGCTCCGGGAAAAAGAAATAATTAAGATTAAAGTGTTTCGTTTCGCTGTTATTCAGTTGGATAATTATTTCACTTCGATTAATGTCAACTGATTTAATGTTATCAATATTAATTAATTCGGTTTTCTCAGACTTGGGCAGAAGATAGCTTATTTCTCTATTATTCCATGCAACAAAATACTTTGCTTTTTTTATACTATCCAAAACAATCCAAAAAGATATAAATCCATTAAATAATAAAACAAAATAACTGGCTTCGTTCAGTAAGGGAATAAATGACATATTAAGCACAAAAGATAAAAATAAACCAATAGTCCCAATCAACATAAATCCCAAGCAAAGAATAAGAAATAGTCTGCTGTTTTTCGACTTATTTTTAAAAACTTGAATATATGTGTTCATGTTCGATAAAAATTAATTGTTAATCTTATCTCGTGCACTCTCTTTCTTTTAACTATTTTTCAACATTCCCACGGTATGTTTTCGTTCCGGTAAATCGGGGTACTTTGGACCTACCCCTTTAATATGGACGCTGAGTTAAGCTAAGTTGCATTTTTAAAATTACTATTATTTTTCACATGTCCGGTTGTTAATAAGCCCGATTTGTAACATGTGAAATTGACCGCAGGTCGAACACCCATGTTTGTTCATATCATTTTGTCTGCCGAAGGCTGATGGGGGTTTCATCTATACAATTTCAGTTCTTCTTTTTAATCGGAGCAAGTAATAATTTAAACGTTATGTTTTTGTTGCCGATTTCGAAGCACTCTCCCGTCAATATCCAGATACTCAAAAATAATTTTCAGATAACCCTCTATAATATGATCTTTTTTTAAAAACCTGTACTCTCAATCCAAAACAGTAACAGTACAATCAGGGCAAATGCAGGCACAACCACAACCCATTCGTTTAACTTAAACAGTCGGGGTAGAGTAATATCTCCGAAGTCACCTTTTTTAAGGATTCCATCCTTCAGCTTCGGGTACATAACAGCAAAAATCCAGGTCCCCATAAGAATGCCTGCCAGGCCACCAACTATTGCATCAAGGTAACCGTTGCCAATAGCCCCGGCAATAGTACCCGGGCAATAGCCCAGAACGGCAAAACCAACCCCGAAAATAAGGGCTCCTATTACATTCATGCCTACTGAGCCGCCTTTAAGCGAAAGCTTGATCCAGCCCATCGATTTCATAAAATAGATACCAATCATACCGGTTGCCACTGCCGAGAGCATAACCTTCACAACCGTAAAATCGATCAGTAACAGCTGGCCAACAATTACATCGTATTTGGTTACACCTCCTTTGTGCAACAGAAAACCGAAAAGGATGCCAAAACCCAGACCAAAGAGCAAATCTCTTTTAACCGTTACTACATCTTTGTTTGATTCAATATTTTCTTTGTTCATAAGATTCTCGTTATAGAGTTATAATCAAGCCCAGATTAGCAAAATGCAGTATCGTAAAATTGTAAACAGATCTCACATCTGCCCCACCCTCGACTATTCTGTATGCTGCCTTTACCCTCAGGTGCTCATTAATTGGTATTTTACCTCCCAGATAGAGGTCAAAAGCTCTTCCGGGACCACCAGCAAAAACCATCTCCTTCAAAAAACAGATACCAGTTGTTGATAGTGTATTCAGCATACATGTTCAGTAGAGGTACAAATCCAAAATCATCTTTCTTATCACTGACATTATCAGTTGTTAAGCGAATTTCAGCATCCCGGATTTTTGCAGTAAAACCAACACCCAAAAGCCATATAACCAGATTTTTCATGATTAGTGGTTTCACTATGCTATAAATTTAAAAATCAAGTGGGCAGTTATAATGCCCCCGATAAAAAAGAATATTGCCGAAATCCAGCTTGAAACGGACAGTTGCAGTGTACCGCTAATACCGTGTCCGCTTGTGCAGCCGCCGGCAAAACGGGCACCAAAGCCCAGTATAATGCCCCCTGCAACAGCCACAATCACTCGCAGCAAGGCGCTATCGCCAAAGGCCGCAGCCCAAAGTGATGGAACCCATACCCCAACCTGGAAATCGCCTGAGATGATTGCCGAAAGAAATGACCCGATAACCACACCCAAAACCAGCATCAACTGCCAGTTTATGCGGAGCTTAATCTTTTTATAGTAGGGTCTTTGTCTGGCCTTTTCTCCTGCTATTACCCCTTCAATCATCCCGCTGGCCTGGGCAAATGAGGTGGAGATTGCAATGGGCTTGCCTGATATAAGGAAAGTCAGCCAACTCAAAACACCTATTCCGATACCTGCCGCATAGGGCGACCAGCTGGTACTTGTAAAAACTGAAGCAATTGTTTCCATAATCTACTGTTTAAAATGGGTTTTTACCTCTTCCACCCTTGAGTAAAATCTTGAGCCGTGTGGGTTCTGGCAAACTGAACAGCGTTTGGTGTATCCGGCAGCGCTATACCCGGTTATGCCTCCTGCAACATTGTACAGCTTTTTAAATCCGTGTTGTCCCAGAATGCTTACGCCCAAACTGCTGCGGTTCCCTGAGCTGCAAATCATGATAATTGGATATCCCTTGTTGAGTTCTGTATGCCTTTCACGCAAATCGGCCACAGGAATATTGATGGCTCCTTCAATATGCCCGTTCTCATATTCCTGCGGTGCTCTTACATCAAGCAAAACGAATTTCTCGGAACCTATAACCATGTCGTGCAGATCTTCCGCCGAAATCTGGGTGATGGAATTGGTTATGTATCCCTTCACAGCCCATCCGGCCATACCGCCATCCAGATAACCCACAATGCGGTCCTGTCCAACTCGCCTGAGCCAATCATTTGTTTTTTCTGCCTCGCTGAAACTATCTGATACCACAAGCAGGTCTTTGTCAAGAGGCAGTACCCAGCCGGCAAAGGTAGGCAGGTTGCCGTTGAAGTCAAGGCTCCATGAACCTGGAATGTGTTGGCTGCCAAAGGCCAGGTAGCTTCGGGTATCAACAACAGCAACAGTATCCTTTTCAATCATTTCTTTGAAGGCTTCCGCGTTAAGCTCTTTCATGCGGGGTAGTTGTGAAACAAGGGCAGGTCCTTTGCGGTTAATGTCGCTGCAACGGCTGAAATGGTCAGGTGCAGGGGGCATATCTTCGGTAAGCGACTTGATGAACTCCGCTTTATCTTTAATTTGCAGTGCGACATTATATTTTCTTTCGTAGCCAATGGTAGAGTGTCGCTTGGCACCCATTGCCCGTCCGCAGAGAGAGCCGGCGCCGTGTGCAGGCAGTACTTCGCAAAAGTCGGGGAGTTTCAGAATTTTGTCGTGCAAGCTGTGGTAAAGCTTACCGGCAAGCTCTTCGGCCATATCGGGGAAAAGATCCGGACGGCCCACATCGCCAACAAACAGAGTGTCTCCCACAAAGGCACATACAGGGTCTTCGCCGCGCGCTATGTCGGTAACCACATAACAGAGGTGTTCAGGCGTGTGACCGGGGGTTTCCAGCACTTTGATAAAAATGTTTTCAATCTCAATGGTATCGCCTTCGCTCAAAGCAACATGGTCGAAGGTGCATTTGGCAGATTTGGCCACATAGATTTTGGCTCCGGTTTTTTCAGCCAGATCCATATGTCCCGAAACAAAATCGGCGTGCAGGTGGGTTTGTAGGATATGGGTGATTTCTAAACCCAGGGCACGAGCCTCTTTGATGTAGAGATCTGTGTCGCGTTGCGGGTCAATTACGGCGCAAACATCCGAACCAGCCAGAATATAGGAGCTGTGTGCAATCTTGTTGATGAAATAATGTTTTATAAGCATAGAAATTACTTTTAGGTGATTTTATCTTATTATATTATGAAAAAATAGAATATTAAAACAGTAATGGTCAGAAAAATTATTGTCAATCCACTCCCGGCCTTTATGTAATCAGCATTGCGATACCCTCCCGACGACATCAGGAAGGCATTCACCTGGTGGGTAGGCAGGATGAAGGAATTGGCCGCACAAACGGCTGCCATCAGCACAAGCGGTCTCGGGTCAATACCGGCGATGCCGGCCATGCCTATAACGAGCGGAGCCAGTACTACAATGGCACCAACATTGGACATAAAGAGCGAAAAAACAGTTGATAACGCACCAACTATCAGGACAAAGAAAACAGGATGCAAATCAATAACCACGCTCATAATAGGTTCGGCAAGGAACATAGCGGCGCCTGTTTTTTGCATGGCCACACCCAGGGGTATTAATCCTGCCAGCAGGAAAACCACTTTCCATTCAATGGCCTCATAAGCCTCTGCAATATTCAATACACGGGTAAGAACCATACAAAGGGCGCCGGTTAAAAATGCCATTGAAATGGGAAAGCCAACCATTGCAAGGGTGATGGCAAAAACAAAGCATGCTATAGCCGGCCAGGTTTTTGATCTGTCTTTTTTGTCAGTATCAAATCCGGTGAGCACAACAAAATCGGTGCTTTCTTTCAAACCCTTTATTTTATCCCATCTGCCGTATACAATCAAAGTGTCGCCCGGACGGATTTCCACATCAGAAAAGTCTCCATCTACTCTTTCTCCTTTGTTGAATAGTATTACCGGTTCAACAGCGTAGCGTTTTCTTAAAGAATATTCTCTTATACATTTCCCGGCGAGTTCAGAACCCGGAGGAATAATTATCTCGGCAAAACCGCTAACATTGGGATTAAAATCGTCGGAGAAATAGCGAGATGAAGATACGTCCTCAAGCTGAAAATCTTTTGAAAACTGCTCTATGTTTTCAAAAGAACCCAAAACGGCAAGCGTTTGTCTCTCCTCAAATTTTGTTTCCCGCCATGGAGCGTAAACCACATCATTCCCCTTTCCGACACCCAGCAAGTTTATATGGTATATGTCCCACAAGCCAGCCTCTTCGGTTGTTTTGCCGATAAGGGAGCTCTCATCGGCTGTGGAAAGCAATTTAATGTTGTGTGGCAAATTCAGTTTCTCTACCAGTTTTTCCTGTTCTGATTTCCCTGTTTCTCCAATTTCTTTCTTCGGTAAAACTTTGCTTCCAAACAGCAGGAAATAGGCAATACCAGACAATAAAAGAACAATACCGACAGGGGTTACACTAAATAGGTTGTAGGCCTGATGCCCCTCATTTATTAACAGGTCGTTAATCAGAATGAGTGGGCCTGAGCCAACCATAGTAAGAGTTCCCCCCAGTATGGCTGCAAAGCCTATGGGCATAATAAGAGAGGATGCGGGAATCTTCGTACGGCGCGAAACCTGCATAATTCCGGGCAGAAAAAGTGCTGCTGCACCAATATTCTGAATTAAACCCGATAACAGACCAGTTGTAATAGAAAGTAAACTTACCAGATTTCGTTTGCGGTTGCCAGCTTTACTGATTATAAATTTTGAAAACTCATCCATTATTCCTGTTCGGGCAATACCTCGACCCAAAATCATCACGCTCAGCATGGCTATTACGGCATTACTCGAGAACCCGGAAAACATCTCCTGCGGTGTTAATATTCCCGTCCATCCCAGCGCCAGCATACAGCCAATAGCAACAATATCAATGCGAACGACATCAAGTACCAGCATAATAACTGTCGCAGTAAGTACCAACAAAACTATAATGACACCTGGTTCCATTATTTTAAGTTGAGTACAAAAAATTCATTTTTAAAAATAATATTTGCTTCCCGCTTTTCTTTCTCGCGGATCGGCAAAAAAGTAAATCTTTTTTCTTTCATTGTCATTTCGTTTTCCATTCTCAAACCATTTCCTCTTTTATTTTCGTTGTCATTCTTTTAGACTTGTTGGTAACGGTCGGGAATTTGAATCACTTTGCTTTGCCATCCTTTTCTATTCCCTCATCTTCTATTCCCTCATCTTCTATTCCCTCATCAAGCAAGATGCGGAATTTTCGGAGGAAACCGCCTGGAATATACACTTTGTTAAACTAAATCCGCCTTCGCGGATAGCGTTTTTAAAAGTACCCGATTCTTCCTATAATTCGAAATTATTAACCACAAAAAAATTCTGATTATGAGAAAAAAATCGGGTTTTACTATTGTAGAGCAGGCTATCATGCTTGTTCCTGAATTTGAAAAAGTTGTTCGTAAGCTGGATCAACAGGTTACTTTGCGTGGACAGAGCAAGAATGCCCTGCAGAATTACATCCGCCGAATTGCACTGTTCGTGGTTCACTTTGGGAAACTTCCCCAGCAGATTGACCCCGAGGAGATCAATGAATACCTGGTTGCCCTGGCACGTGACCCCAAATCCCCTTCCCGAAGCAGCTTTAAACACATGGTTTACGGCCTCAGGTATTACTACCGTTTGCTTGGAATGAACAAAAATGCCATTGCCCTGCCCGCCCTCAAGAAAACGGAATTTATAACCACACTACCAAACGTAATCTTGACCTGCAATTTGTCCGGGAAGAAAAACCTGATATTCAAACGTTGATCAAACAAAAACAACCACAAGAGACCAGCCTGCAGCGCTTTGAAAGGCTCACCGGTGTTAATCCATGTCACTGCCCGGTATGTAAGTCCGGGCGGATGGTGGTCATAAGGGAGCTGCCCAGGATACGTTCACCGGTTTTATTCCCCCGGAAACTAAAGCAGACTCAATATTAAGCAATCATTCCAATCCGGCGATTAAAATCGCTGCCGGGAAAGGTCTGCCAATACGTGATCAAAAGCACAGAAAACAACCCGCTTTTATAAAAAAATGTTCCGGAAAAAATATTAGAAAGCACAAAAACCTGCAATACGTCAAAGAACTCTTTTCCTGTATATTTTACAAAACCTTAAAAACCTTCAATAAATACATAGAGTATAACCGGCGGGTGTAGTTCAACACCGACTCATCGCTTGGTCTTGCAGCCGCTCAGAGTCCTATTTATTGTAACCAAGTCGACTTTTCTTCCAAATTTTTTCTAAAGATATATTTCAAGTGAGAAGAATTTCCATCCAATAGGTCTTTCAAATTCAACCAATAAGTCAATATCACTTTCTGATGTATAACTTACATCGGAAAAAGAACCAAACAACCCAATCTCTTTAACGGCAAATTCTTTGTTAAGAGTTGGTTTTAATTCTCTTAGCTTTGCCAATATTTCATCTTTAGTAAGCATAGTTCAAATATAATCAATTATTCAAAGCTGCGTTAACTGCGATAATATTCTCAAGCATTGGGCACAACGGTTCGGGCGTATGAAGTGAGCATGAACACAACGATTGCGGGGCACCATTCGGGTTGATGCTTACGCTATACAGACCTGTTAGCGATAGTGCCGAGTATGAAGGAAGAAGACTTGTGTACACCTCTATTGTTAGAAGCTGTATCTTCTTCTTGTTATAAAGTTTTTTTAGTTTCTCATAGTTTATTTTCTGCTTTATAACTACTGTTATCTACTGATTCTGTACGAATCAGGTGGTGTTTTCCCGGCAAGGTGTCGAACAAAATGATCCCATGTTCGCCGTATGTGATAGGGTTCATTGGCGTAGCCGTGGCCCCGGTTTGGCATTACAATCAGGTCGAAATCTTTGTTGTGGCGAATCAGTTCATCAACAAGCAGCAGCGTCATGGAGGGATGTACATTGGTGTCCATAGTGCCGTAGCTTATGAGGAGTTCTCCTTCAAGATTTTCGGCCATGAGGTGCACAGCCTGATTTTCATAGTTGTCACCTTCAAGCAGCCCCTGGTATCTTTCACCCCAGTAGTAAGTGTACCCCCTGTTATCGTGGTTACCGGCACTGGATACACCTACCTTAAAAAACTCAGGGTATTGCAACAGTGCTGCTGAAGTAGCAAATCCACCTCCGGAATGCCCATATATACCCGCCCGCTCGATATCGATAAAGGAATATCGTTCAGCCAGCTCTTTCATCCCCGCAATTTGATCGGGCAACCCATTGTCAGCCATGTTGCCGTAATAGTATGTATGAAATTCCCGTGAGCGGATGGGGCTGCTGCCAAGCGCATCAATGGCAACTACTACAAAGCCAAGCTCAGCAAGGGCGTATGCCTGTTGACGCTTGGTGGTGGAAAAGCTGCGCGAGCCCAGGCTGCCACCTTGTGGGCCGGGGTAGATGGCATTTACGATCGGGTAGGACCTGTTTTCGTCGAAATCCCTTGGCAGAATCATAACGCCGTACAAATCCGTCTCGCCATAGCGGTCTTTTACACTGAACGGGGCAGGTTTTCGCCAGCCGGTTGCCAGAAGGTCTTCAATGTCGGCCTCTTCAAGCTCCATGATCAGATTACCATTACGATCGCGCACCACAGTTTTTTGCGGATCTGTAAATGTGGAGTAGGTATCCACAAACCAGGATGCATCGCTGCTGAGAGTTACTCTATGATTGGCATCTTCCGGTGTGAGAAGTGTAAGATCGGAGCCATCAAAATTTACTCTGTAGAGATGATAAAAGTAGGGATCACGGCCTGCTTCGCGTGCTACTCCGGTGAAGAATATTTCGCGCGAATCGTGATCAATGTGCAGAATATCAACCACATTCCAGTCGCCATCGGTTATTTGGTGGATCAGTTCGCCGGTTTCAAGATCGTGCAAATAGAGGTGCCCCCAGTTGCTCTTTCGGGTGAACCATATGTATTCGTTCGAATCGTGCAATACCCTCCAGTTTGGAATACCGCGGGATGTAAGGTTCGATTCAAAGAAAATGTCATCACGCTCGTGATATATTTCCCGAACATCCCCGCTGGCCGGATCAGCAACACGAAGGCGAACATCCTTGTAATCGCGAGAGGTGGAGACGAAAGCCAGTTTACCGGAATTGCTGCTCCATTCATTATCCACCCATACTCCATTACGAATCAACCCGCAGCAGTTTGAGCTGCGGTGGTGATCGGGATCGATATCAAGGAAAGTGGTTGATTGCTGCTCCACATCAATAATAACACGCTCCAGCATTGGCACGATGG
>SLCF01000082.1 GCA_007125955.1 Bacteroidales bacterium
ATGGTATCGCTGTCGCGGTCAACCACGGTACCTTTCAATGTGGAAGTGATCTTCTGCGCCGCCAATGCTGCTGGCATCAGGCAAAGGGAAACAATCAGCGCTGACTTGAATAAATGCTTCATTTGGATTTTTTTTTTGGATTTGGCACATATTATTAAAAAGTACTATTTCAGATCAGAAAAACCTTTTGAGGTTATTAATAACTGACTGAGTTTTTTGCAGCCGGGGCAACATACCGGTCCCCGGAGTTATCATGAAGCAGTTTGTATGTATCCTTACAGCCAATTGACCCTAAATCATGTTTAATTTTTTCTATATCATTCGCGCCAATAAACCCCAAACCGTTTTTTGCTAATCGGTTTTAAACAGTTCATCAACTTTCTGGTAAAAATCATCTCCTTCCCCCCTGAAACGGCCAATGATAGTCCTGTCGGCATCAAGTATGAACTTTGTAGGGTATGCCTCAACTCCATACATAACGGAAACATCCCTTTCAATGTCGTCATCGTTAAACAACTGCATCCAAATATCTGTTCCATGCTCCTCAACAGTTTCCCTCCATCTCTCATTTTGGTCATTGCATGCAACAGAAACAAACTCCACTATATCAGAGTACTTCTCATAGTATTCTTTCATCCTGGGCAATCCTTGCAGACAGGGCCCACACCAGCTTCCCCAAAAATGAAGCACAATAAAATCGCTGCCGACATCGGCCAGCGACACTTGCTTTCCTTCTATAGACTCAAGTATAAACCCGGGCGCTTCAGCCCCTTCCGTAACCACTTCCCGGGCCTCTTCCGCCATTGTGCGCTTTCTGAAGTCAGTCAGCCGTTTTTCCAGTCCGGGTTTAAATATCCCCTCTCTTATATCTCCCTCCAGGTGCTGATAATACTTATTCAGTGTATCAAGCGGCTGCCTCAGCAGTAAATAAGCTGAAAGTTCGCTGCCGGGGTTCTCCAGGATATATTCCATTTGTTTTTTCCTTCGGATTTCCCACACTTCACTCCTTTTGCTGAAATATTCATTTATCATCTCCCGGGGGGCGCCTTCTGCGATCAATGAATCAATCTTAAATTCAATTAAAACAGCTTCCGATACCTCTTCAACATAATCCCGCCTGAGTCTGCTAAATTCTTCATTAATCGCTGATCCTTCAGCATAGTAATCAAGGTAAAGATCTTTTAGCTCTCCTTCAACATAAATATTGTCCCGGGGTTTTATAAAAAGCTCCAGTTTTTTTCCCCCTGGATGAAGTTGCCTGCTATGCATTTCAACAGCACCTTTCAAGGGGAAGAACATCACAACTATGGGCTCATCATAATCGATGTCATAGAAAAAACTGCCGTTAACTGCATAAACCGTATCTCTTCCCGGTTCATCGGAGACAAAAAGATCGCTCATTGTCATATATTCAATAATGATAGTGTCATCTCCGATTTCCTTTATGTGAGCTTCAACATTATGGCGCGGGGTGCAGGAGAAAACAAATCCTGCCAGCAAAACAAAGATTGAGAGGTTTCTGATTGATTTCATAATCTTTTTTAGGGAATTAAAAATTGAAAAATCTGGTTGTTATTAATTACTGTCAATTAAATTCCAAATTTACCGGCCTGTGCGGGAAGATTACTTTTTCAGTTTAACTCCGCTTCATCATATAGTTTTAGCCCTTCTGAAGTCATTATCCACTTTTTACCCGTCATATCTCTGATCCTCACCCTGTCGGCTGTCCTTGCCGATGTAATTATCCTGTCCATTTTCTCATCAATAAAGATCGACTTACCCTCAGGTATCCTTAAAGTTAAGCTAATCGTAGAAAAATTCCAATTGCTTACCTGAGAAATTTTAAAAAAAGGATCCAGCACAAGCACCGAGTCGTATTGAGACCATCCGTAAGTTATCTTTTCTGCATTCCGGTCTGCCTGGAATCCTGATGGCCCCCTTGCTTCACGGTGAACGGCAAGCTCAACATCTTCTGTCCGGCTCTGCCTTATGTTCATCTGGACACCACCGTAGAAGCTGTCATCCATTTTTCCGATGAAAAACCCCCTGAATGGCCGATCAAAGGAGATATAACTGCGAAACCCCGCCACATCCACATCATCTCCCGGATGAAGATAAAGGGTTTCTGACGGCAGTTCTTCAAAGAGATAACTGTCAGACAGTGTTGAATATGACGAGTACTTCCTCACTTCCATTGCTCCGAAAGTAAGAAGCATTACAACACTGATTATCCAGATAAGGAGGGCAGCAACACCAATGCCGCGGTCTTTTGCCCTGAAATTGAAAATAAGTTTTATCCCACCATATATCAGTGCAACCAAAGGAATTGTAACTGTAAGGAAGATACTCAATAGAAGAATAAAAGCCGGTATTGGTTCTGTAACGGTTTGCAGGATGGTGCTGAACGGGAAAACTATTCCTTCAATAGAGGTTATTGGAAAGATAGCTGACTTGAAAAAGAAAGCTCCGAGGAATGTCATTAAAAGGGCAAACCCTGCAAATATGAAAGTAACCCCGACTAATATGAGAAGGATTTTCAATACTACAAGTACAATTTTACCCAGCACAGAAAAAATTTCGTTAATTGCGCCGGTTGACCTGCGGTATGTATCACCGTCCTTCATCTTTTTGAAGTTGCTTTTTACCCCTTCATACTCCTCCCTCACTTTCTTTTCTATATTGGAGATATTTACATTCTCACCTTTCATTTCAAGCTTTTGCGCAATGGTAGTTGCTTTTGGAATGGCAATCCAGAGCACTATGTATACCAGTGCCCATACCCCGTGGCCAACTATAAGTAGTATAATAAATATAATCCGGAGTATTACAGGATCGATTCCGAGATATGAACCGAGACCTCCGCATACACCTCCCAGTACGGAGTTGTCCGGATCACGGTAGAGCCTTCTGTTCCTCCGTGGAGGTTTTTCAGCAGAAGTCCGGGCCTCTTCTTCGACCTCTTCAGCTTCTTCGGCAAAATAGGCCGGATCACCCATTACGGCAACTACCTCTTCCACATCTGCAACAATTATGACCTGTTTATGATCTTTTACTCTGTCCTGAAGCAGTTCGGCAATACGGGTTTCTATATCCTGTACAACCTCCTTGCCTCCTTCCCTTTTCTCAAAATAAGCGGAAACATTGTCCAGATAGCTGCGGAGATTTTCATAGGCATCTTCATCAATATGAAAGATCACCCCGCTGATGTTGATTTTAATAGCTTTTTTCATTTTGGATTATTTTTTTGTTACGCTCCTTTTACTGTTAATTAACTCTACTGCTTTTATCAGATCTTCCCATGAGTTGTCAAGCTCTTCAAGGAACTGTTGCCCCTTTTCAGTGAGTGTGTAATATTTCCTGGGCGGACCCTGTGTAGACTCTTCCCAGCGGTAGCTGAGCAATCCGGCATTCTTTTGCCGTGTAAGCAAAGGATAAAGGGTGCCTTCAACAACTATCATTTTGGATTCCTTCAACTCCTTTATAATATCTGATGCATAGGCATCATTCTTTGCCAGAATTGACATAATGCAATATTCCAGCACCCCTTTCCTCATCTGCGCTTTGGTATTTTCAAGGTTCATCTTTTTTAAATTTAAGTTAACTTTATTCTAAAACTCTCTTCAAAATTTGTCATTAGCTTATCTCGCCAGGTAAAATCGGTTGAAAACTTAATCAACCGGTTTATTTCCTGAACTTGTCCCTTATTCTCACAAACTCATCCTGTACTGAATCTGAAATGCTGGAAATAGTGACAGGTTCTCCACTCATCTCCAGTTTTTGAAGCCTTGTTTCGGCCGGTGGAATAACGATCCATAATATTAAATAGATAATGACACCGGTACCGAAACCGAAAAAAGCCAGCACGATCATTGCAATCCTTATCCATACAACATCCACTGACAGGTATGCGGATATCCCGCTGCATACTCCTCCAAGAATGCGGTTATCAATGTCCCTGTACATTCTTCGGGGAGAATTCTTATTTGCAGTTCTATGAGCCTGTCCCTCTTCGTTTTCACCGGCAAAAAAGGAAGGTTCCCCGAGGATTTCCCTGATCTTTTCCACATCCTGCGGTGTAATTACCTTTACCTGCCCGGGATCGGCATCAATTAACAATTCGGCTATTCTGGCCTCTATATCGTTAATTATCTCTTCGCCTCCTTCTGTCCCCGAAAAATTTTTCCCTATCCGTTCAAGGTAATCCTTCATCTGAACATAAGCTTCATTATCAAGTGTAAAAAGGCGGCCCCCTATACTTACATCTATTGTTTTCTTCATACTTTAAGTTTTTAATAATACCTTCTATTGCATACTTGATTATTTTGCAAAGATATAAATTTTTTTTATTACCATGCATTACATAGTACTATTTTTTTATAAAAATCTGATGATTTAATTATTAAAAATTCACACATTTCTTCTCCCTCCTTATTTGTTATATATTTACTGATGCAATATTTTTCAGATACTATAAACCTCACTTTAAATATCAGTTTATGGCAGAGGGTTCGATCAGAAAGATGAAAACAGAAAACGCGGGTATAGTTAATTATTATCTGCCTGTGGGTGACGAGCGGATATTCATGAATGAATTGATCGGGAAGAGGATAAAATTGCTATTTCTTAATGAAATCTATTGCATTGGTTGCGGACGGCTTACAAAGAGATCTTTTGCACAGGGCTATTGCTATTCCTGTCTGCTGAACTCACCTGAAACTTCAGAATGCATTATCCATCCCGAAAAATGCATGGCTCACGAAGGTATTTCAAGGGATATGGAGTGGTCCAGAGGACATTGCCTGCAGGACCATGTAGTTTATCTTGCCGACACCACAGGATTAAAAGTTGGAGTGACCCGTCATTCCCAAATACCAACAAGGTGGATTGACCAGGGTGCAACCCGTGCTGTCCGGGTTGCACGCACACCAAACAGATACCTGGCAGGCCAGATAGAAGTGGGGTTAAAGAAGTTTTTTGCAGACAAAACCAACTGGCGGAATATGTTAACTAATAAAAGAACAGCAGAAATTAACCTGCCTGAAGAGAAAAAGAAAGCAAAAGGGTTTTTACCGGAAGAGTTCGAACAGTTTTTTGAGGAAGAAAATGAAATTACCCTTATAACATATCCTGTTGATCTTTATCCGGAAAAAGTAAAGGCTCTTTCTTTCGATAAAACCCCTGAAATATCAGGAATAATAAAAGGGATAAAAGGTCAGTACCTGATTTTCGAAAACGATCTGGTTCTTAACATCAGAAAGCATAACGGATACAAACTTTCAATCACTTTTTGATTGCAGGTGCAGGCGGGTTTTTGAAAAATTATGATAATATGAAAAAATACTTTACTTTTATTGGTCGTACTTACATAACTTCAACATATAGATTCCTAACCAAATTATAGTCTGCTTGATAAGCGTAATTAGAATAAGTTCAGGAATATCTGTAAAGACGGATTCAGGTCTGTTAAACCTGAAGTTTCCCGGTCTATTAATTCTTTCTTTGAAACTGCTATTCCAAAATAAAAATTCAATAATACAATGCTAAAAACTACCAATCCATGAACATGAAAAAATTTCCGTTAAGAAGCATTCCCCGAAGAAAGTTTCTTGAAATGAGTATGAAGGGGGGACTATTGGTGGCAGCAACACCTACATTGCTGTCTCATCTTGTATCCTGCAGGGAAGGTACTCGTCCTGCCATTGAAATGGACAAGGACGCCATCTCTAGAGTTATCAGGAAAGCTCTAGAAAGAGGCGGTGAGTTTGCAGATGTGTACCTTGAAAACCGCATCTCAAGGCAAATTTCAATGGAAGAGTCAATTTTCAACAGCGGGGTGTATGGTATAAGACAGGGCGCCGGCGTAAGAGTGATTGCCGGTGACAAAACCGGTTATGCCTATACCGACGAAATTAATGAGGAGAACCTGATGAGAGCTGCGGAGGTTGCATCTTACGTTGCCAGAAACAGTCAGACCATTACACCGGTTGACATTGCTCCTGCCCAAAGAGAGTCATACATTACAGTTGCAAAACCCCTTGAGGAAATCGCAGACAATCAGAGGATAGAGATTATGGAAAGGGCAAACCAGGCAGCACTGGGTTACGACCCAAGGATCAGAATGGCAAGTATAAGCTATTATGATCAGGTCAGAAGCCGGATTATTGCAAACAGTGAAGGGTTATACCTCAGCGATGAGTTGCCTCTGCTCATGTTTATAGTCTCAACACTTGGAGAAGAAGGCAACAACCGTCATATGGGACGTGACAGACTGAGTCACCATTCAGGTTTCGAAATGTTTGAAAAAACCACACCCGAAGAGGTTGCCACTACAGCAGCCAGGGAATCTGTTGACATGCTTGTTGCAGAAGATTCACCGGCAGGTACAATGGATGTTGTTATGGAAAACGGCTGGGGAGGAGTGCTTGTACACGAAGCTGTAGGCCACCCACTTGAAGCTGATAACATCGCTAAGGGAATTGGTGCCTTTACAGGTAAAGTCGGGCAGAAAGTTGCAGCCGACTGCTTTACAATGGTTGATGACGGAACTATCCCCAATGAAAGAGGTACTATAAACTTCGATGATGAAGGAACTCCCGTAAAGAAGAATGTGCTTATTGAAAATGGTGTACTGAAGGGGTATATGACCGATATACTCAGTGCAAAGCAGCTGGATATGAAAAGGACGGGCAACGGCAGGAGGGAATCTTACCGCAATATACCAATCCCAAGAATGACCAACACATTTATCCAGAAAGGAGACGACAAGCCTGAGGATATACTTGCCTCAACAAAAAACGGACTTTATGTCCAGAGCCTTAGCGGCGGAAGTGTAAACTCAGTAACCGGAATGTTTAACTTCACATGCCGGGAAGCATATATAATTAAAAACGGCAAAAAAACCAAGCCTGTGAGGGGCGCAACTCTTATAGGATCGTGTATTGATGTTGTAACAAATATTGATGCCGTTGGCGACGATCTTGCTTTTGGTCCGGGTAATTGCGGAAAAGGAGGGCAAACGGCAGAAGTGTCAGTTGGACAGCCCACTGTAAGGATCAGAGGTATAAATGTGGGAGGAAGCAGGGCTTAATGTAAACCTAAAAAACAAGAAAAAACATGAACTATAAAGAATTAACAGAAAAACTGGTGGACCAATGCCTCCGCCTTGGAGCAGATGCAGCTGAAGTTTATCTCCAAAGCAGCAGAAGCCTGTCTATCAGGATACGAAATGCTGATATTGAGACAGTCCAGGAATCTTCACCAATGGGAATAGGTTTCAGAGTCATAGTTAATAACCGTCTTGGATTCAGCCACTGCAATGACTTCACTGACCGCTCATTAACCAGCACTATTGAAAGAGCAATTGCTTTTGCCAAACTTACTTCACCTGACGAAAACAATGTACTACCCGGTGATAAGGGATACACAGAAATTGAGGGTTTGTTTGACCAGGAAATTCAGAATGTTCCGATGGACAGGAAAATAAACATGGCATTGGAATTAGAAGAACTTGCCCTGAAAGATGAGCGAATTACCCATAGCTCCGGTTCCGGATTTGGTGAGAGGGAAACAGAAACATTCATTGCCAATTCAAACGGTTTGTCACAAAGCTTTAAATCAGGTTCCTGCTCTATCAGTGTAGGTGTGGTGGCGCAGAAGGGTGATCAAAGAAGCACCGGCAGCGAATCCAGCTCAAAGCGCTTTTTTGCCGACCTTGACCCTCTTCCTGAAATAGCCGAAACAGCATCTCAAAGAGCATGGGAAATGCTTGATCCGCAACCTGTAAGAACTCAAAGGGCAAGTGTGATATTTGACAGCAGAGTATCTTCCAGGCTTATAGGAGGGATAACAGGCGCACTTAACGGTCTCCGTGTTATGCAGGGAGCCAGCTTCCTTGGAGACTCAATGGACAAACAGTTTGCTTCAGATCTCATAACCGTTATTGATGACGGCACCAGGCAAAGAATATTAGGCAGCTCTCCCTTTGATGGGGAAGGAGTGCCGACAGCAAGGCGCACGCTTGTGGAAAACGGCGTTGTAAGAAACTTCTACTACAATACCTATGCAGCATCAAGAGCGGGTATTGAAAGCACAGGAAATGCTTCCAGGGGCGGATACACTCGTATCCCCGGAATAGGAACACACAATATCCTTGTCCCCGGAGGGGAACACACCCCTGAACAGATCATTTCACAAACAAGAAGGGGACTGCTGCTGAACAGCATCACAGGTTCAGGGCTCAGCTCCGTAACAGGCAATTTCAGCGGTGGTGCAGCAGGCTTTTGGATTGAAAACGGCCGCATTCAGCACCCTGTAAGGGGATTGACAATTGCCGGCAATGCTGAAGAGGTGCTTTACGGAATTGACATGCTGGGCAATGACACTGATATGAGCCGCTCTACAGTTGTGCCGACCTTCAGGGTAAGGGAAATGCAGATCGGTGGTGTATGATACGGCCAACCGGGCTGAATAATTGAAATATTTCAACAGAGTGAACACAATATTCTGATAACCGGTGTTTGCAAATATTACTGCGCCGCTTCTAAAGAAGCGGCGCATATTTTTCCCCATAAATCAGGGCTTTCAGGAAAGTAATCTTATTTATCCTTTGCAGCTGAATAGTATTGTTTAAGTGTTTCCAGCTCTTCCCTCCTGTCCATTCCGGGATAATAATTGAGCCATATACGTGATTTTCCTAACAGCTTCAGATATATTTGCTGCTTGCTTTTATTGACGGACATATCCTCAATTTCAATATAATGGACTCCTAAATAAAGTGTTTTGGGAAATTTTCTGAATCTTATTATTAATCCGTGATCATTAATTGTTGTCCTGATTTTCACATCCCCTCTTTTTAAAAAATTATCTATATCCTCAATTCCATTTTTGTAATTAATAGATTTCAGGTCTGCACCTCTTCCCGAATGTTTATAAAGCTTCCTTTTCACATCCCCTTTGGTTAACAAGAACTTACCCCTGTAATTCCAGTAACGGTTAAGCTGGAATTTTGCCGAGCCGTATCCTTTTGATTTTGCCCTTAACCAGTTATCCGATGCTTTTTCAAACTCCCCTTTTTTCAATTCTATATTACCGAGATAATAATAAACTTTTCCCGGACGGTATCCTGAATCTCTCAGCTTTACAAAATCATTAAGGGATTCTTCATAAAGATTTGAGTAAAAATATGCCAGTGCTCGTATCTCCCTGCTTTTGTTGTTTGCCGGATCGATTTCGAGAGACTTGCCGGCAAATTGAATAGCCAGAGGAAAATTGCGTGCAAGATAAAGTTCATTTGCTCTTACTCTTAATATCGAAGATTGTTTTTTGGGTGACAGATTTTCACCAACTTCAAGTGTTAGTTCTTTTTTCCCAAGCAACCCTATTATGCAAAGTGTAATACCGGGTAAAATGAAAGCTATCCATGACCATCTTACTGAATGCCGGTTCTGGCGTCTAGCAATCCGGGAAACCCAGTTGGCTGCAAACAGCCTGACTATCAGCGATAATATAGAAAGCCAGCTGGTTATTTTCAGCCATTGTTCTGTATCTTCATAAGTTTCACTTGATAATGCTCCTGAAAACAGGAACATAGCAGTTACAACCAGTATTATAATACCAGCTGCAAATGCGGGTATTTCACGTTTATATGAGTTTTTATAATCTGTTCCGGAGATATATTTATTCATCTTTATATTTAATTTAACAATATCCGTTATTGGTCAACACTATTCTTATTTCTGTCAAAAATAGCAACTTAACCCCTCTTATCTATGTGAAAAATTTGTAATTTTATTACCGGGAACTATTGTTATTTAGACTAAATTCATTGATTATTTCTCAATATTTATTAACCTAAAACTATGTATATGAAAACAAAACTATGGTTTATCCTCCCGCTGTTCGGGCTCATATTTGCAGCCTGTGAAAAAGAGGAGGCAATGATCGATGATGACACCCTTAAAAGAGGAGGTCCGCCGGCCCATGCCAATGCAGGTGGTCAAAACAACAATAATATCGTTGGTGATGAGCCAGGATGCATTATTGATATTGAAAACGGAAAAGCAGAAACTCCCCTGCTGGCAGGACAACACTATGAAGTGGGAACTGTTATAGTTGAATTTGATGGCGATAGTATTAATGTAACTTACGAAATTTCAAGGGATGACTGGTTTATTACCGAAACCCATCTCCATGTTGCCGTTGAAAAGGAAGATATCCCTGTAAACAATTCCGGCAATCCAATGATCGGCCTTTTTGAATACGGGGATGATGATCTTTTTACAAATGAAATAAGTTACACCATCGCCAAGAGTGATATTGATCCTGATTATGATGGCGACTGCTACTATGTTGCCGCCCATGCCGTGGTGGTAAATATTTCAGAAGAAGGAGATTATATCAGTCTGGAAGCCTTTGCCAACAACTTGCCTGAAGAAACAAACCTCGGGATTATTCAGGGGCCAGTTAATGGAGGCAGCGCTTACTTTCCCCAGGTTAGCTTAAGTAACAGTACGATTGAAGGTGATTACCCAGCCTGGTGCATTGAAAAACAAGTGTACATCTACCCAAATGAGTTGATGGATGCAGATGTATACAGCAGTTATGATATGGACAATATTTCCGCCCTTGTTGATCATCCTGAAAACTTTCCCAAAGTAAACTGGCTGTTAAACCAAAACTTTGTCGGGAAGGAATCTGATTGCGATCAGGATAGCCAGGGCGGAACCGTATATACTTACGGTGATGTGCAAATAGCAATATGGATCTTGCTTTTTGAAGGGGATGATATTCCTGGTTCAGTAGGTGTTTATTCTGAATGCAGGATAGACAAGCTTATTGAGTTGGCTGAAAATCATTCTGATTTTGTGCCTGGTTGCGGTGAAGTCATTGCAGTTGTGCTTGTACCTGAATTTGATGGCTCCCCAAGGCAAAACATAATAATTGAATACCCTTTCCCTTGCTATAAAGGAGAAACAGCATGGGGAGAAGGCTGCCGCTTCGTTGAAAGAGGCAACTGGGGTATGTATTTTAAAGTATGTAACATTGATTAAATAACCGCAATTATAAAAATACCCCCGTTCAATTTCCGGGGGTATTCTCTTTTTTGCACGTTTCCCTTGAATAGAAGCCTTTTTATATATGTCAGTTAAAGATATACGGACACTTGAAGAGCTTGAACTTTATGAAAAAGACTGGAATAATCTGATTGAAAAGTGTCCGGGCTCCCTCCCTATGCAATCTTATGCCTGGATTAGTGCATATTTCAGATACAAACTGCAACATGATGAAAAATGGATTTGCCTATTTGCATATAATGAATCTGAACTTATTGCTGTTTATCCCTTATTAATCAACAGGAGAATCGGTTTACCCGGATTTTACTTTCAGACATTTAAAACCCCATTTGACCCTTTTCACACAACACGTGTTGACGGATTGATTTTACAGGGGAAAGAAAACATCCTTGAACTTCTGTTTAACCATCTTAAAATATCATTCAATGCAATTCCCCTGTTACATATCAACGGCATACCGGACTCTTCAGCTTCATTATTATACTTTAATAAAAGAAAAAAGGGGGTACTGGCTTCCTATAAAAAAAAGGGTGGAAAAGAATATCTTATCAATTTAACCGGAACTTTTCAGGAGTATTGTAAACAACTAAATAAGAAATTTAGAAAAAAGATAACCCACAGATTAAAAAAAATATCAGAAAAAGCTGATTTAATTTTCATTTTTAAAGAGAACAACAGAACAAACAAAGAAAATTTTGAAATATTCAGCCAACTGGAGAACAGCGGATGGAAAGGTGAGAAAAAAACGGCCATTTTAAACCGGCAGGGAGATAGAGAATTGTTTTTAAGTGCAACAAACAAGTTTCACGAATACGGTTGGATAAGATGGAATTTTGTTGAAGCTGAAAATATTATCATTGCTGCCAGACTGTTTGTCAGAATTAACAATACAACTGTTTCCTTTAAAACAGCATATAATGAGGATTATTCAAAATATGGACCAGGCAAGCTGCTTTTTTATAAATCTGTGCAAAATTTTTATGAAAGAAATGAGACGGGGGAAATTGTTCTGGGTAATTTGTATAACCGTTTTAGCGACTGGAATGCAAGTGAAAGAAAATTATTTAACATCATTATCTTCCCAAAACATATTTTTCTAACACCTCTTATAAAACTATACCTTTTCATAAAATACAAATAATAAAGTCAATTTTAATCTCTTCAAATCAGTTCCTGTAACAGTATAACCCCTCCATTTTTAACAGCCAATTAAAGGAAAACTTATAACAGATTGACAAAGTAATTTATTTGCACATTATAATATTAGTTTTTAAATATTGTTCTATTTTTGTTATCATTATTAACCAACTTTTAAAAATATGCTGAATAAAGTTATTGGATTAGTGGCAATCATCATGTTGCTGCTGGCATCATGTAATACGGGAGCAACTGATAGTAATACTGGGAAATCAGAAGATGGAACAATAGAAACGACTATTTCCGGACTTTTTGAAGCTCCAATGGATTTCGACGGTAAAATTGTTACACTTGAGGGAGTTATAACTCATGTTTGCCAACACGGCGGAGACAAAATGAGAATTATGCAGGATGGATCCGATTTAACAGTGCAGATCATGCTCGGCGATTATACAGGTCAGTTCAATGCCGATTCTGAAGGCACGAAAATAGAAATTACCGGAACCGTTGAAACAGAGGTGACAAACATTGATGAACTTTCAGATCACCAGCATGAAGATGAGTGTGAAAATACGCTGCAGGCAATTGAAGCTATGAAAGAACTGGGACTGGACCCCAACATAAGGCCGTTTATTCACCTTGAAAAATATGAAATAAAATAGCCTAAAAAGATTCCTTTACTATTGAATCATTTTTTACATTAAAACTTTGCAAATGTGCCTCAACCGCCTCCATCATCGGGGGCGGTCCGCATATATAAAAGAATCCTGAATAATCCTCAATATTATCTTTTAAAAAATCACGGGTAATAAATCCATGTGAGTATCTATCCGTTTTTTCATCGGAAAGAATATTTGTAAAATTATCACCCAATATTTTTCCCAGCTCTTCCCTGAGAATAATATCCTTTTCTTTTTTATTGGCAAATATCAGTTTATTATTGCCTGCCCTCCCCTTTCTGTGCAGATCTCTCAATATTGAAATAAAGGGCGTAACCCCGGCACCACCGGCGATAAACACTCCTTCCCCCTTGTAAGTAATTGAGCCGTAAACATCTGACAATATTAACCGGTCTCCGGTTTTAAGATCCAAAAGCTTGTTAGTAACACCCTCATGCGACGGGTATGTTTTAATAATAAACTCAAGATAATCCTGACCAGGCAAGGAAGTAAATGTAAAAGGCCTTAACTCATCCTGCCAGCCCTCTTTATCAATTGCAACATTTGTAGCCTGACCGGGTTTGAAATCCAAACTGCCGGGCTTTTCACATTTGATACACAGAGTATCATGTGTAATCTTTTCAATTGAAATTATTTTTACTGTTTGTTTTGACATATAATTCAGATTTTGCAATAATTAATATTATGTTAAATATATGCTTCTGAAACAGTTTAGTCACAGGGCTTAAAACTTTTATCATACTGCAACATAGCCTCCCTGCTCATTCCCATACTTGAAAATCCTCCGTCGTGAAAGAGATTCTGCATAGTGACCTTCCTTGTAAGATCTGAAAACAAAGTGATACAGTAATCGGCGCACTCTTCGGCTGTTGCATTTCCAAGCGGAGACATTCTTTCTGTGAAATCAACAAGTGACGAAAATCCTTTAACACCGCTTCCCGCTGTTGTTTCCGTAGGTGATTGTGAAATGGTATTAACCCTTATCTTTTTATCTCTTCCGTAAATGTAACCGAAGCTCCTTGCTATTGATTCAAGCAATGCTTTTGCATCGGCCATGTCATTGTACCCGTAGAGTGTTCTCTGGGCCGCAACATAAGTAAGAGCCACAACTGACCCCCAGTCGTTTATCGCATCTAAGCGACGGGCAACCTGCAGCATTTTATGAAGTGACAGGGCGGAAATATCCAGCGTTTTTTGATAATAATCGTAGTTCGTATTATCATATGACCTCCCTTTCCTTACATTCGGTGACATCCCTATTGAATGAAGAAGGAAATCTATTTTACCTCCCAGCATTCGCATTGTTTCTTCAAAAACTTTCTCCAGGTCTTCAATGTTTGTAGCATCGGCGGAAATAACACCTGTATTACATGTTTCAGCCAGTTTTTCAGTATCACCAAAACGTAATGCAGCTGGTGTATTTGTAAGGGTAAACCTTGCCCCTTGATCATAAGCCTTTTCAGCAACTTTCCAGGCAATCGATTTGTCATTGAGAGCCCCGAAAATAATTCCCTTTTTACCTTGTAGCAAATTGCAAACCATAATGATAGTTTTTATAAAACATAAGTAAAGATAATAATTGTTGTAAATATTTAGACTTCAAAATTAGTTGACCAAAATGATCAATTAGCTGATTTAAAAATCTTATATTAGTATACAATTCTAAACTGTTTTTGATTAACAATTTAAAATTAAAATATCTCAATTAGCCTGTTTTATTGAAAATCGAAAAATAATTCATTATGAAAGAAAAAAAGGAAAAACTAACGACAGCTTCCGGTATTCCTTATTCGAGAAATGAGGATAGCATGACTGTCGGTCCTCGTGGTCCTGTTCTGCTTCAGGATTATGTACTTCATGAAAAAATGGCTCACTTTAACCGTGAGCGTATACCCGAAAGGGTGGTTCATGCAAAAGGCACAGGTGCTTTCGGCACTTTTACCGTTGCTCATGATATAACTAAATATACCCGTGCAAAACTTTTCAACAAAAAAGGAAAGGAGTGTCCGGTATTTATTCGTTTCTCAACTGTTGGCGGTGAAAAGGGAAGTGCAGACACCGAAAGGGATCCGAGAGGCTTTGCAATGAAATTTTATACCGAGGAAGGGAACTGGGATCTTGTTGGAAATAACACACCTGTCTTTTTCATTAAAGACCCGAAAAAGTTTGGTGACTTTATTCACACCCAGAAAAGGAATCCGAAAACAAATCTGAAAGACGCTACCATGTTCTGGGATTTTTTCAGTCTCAATCCCGAATCTATGCACCAGGTGATGATCCTCTTCAGTGACAGGGGGACTCCCTTTAGCTACAGGAACATGAACGGTTACGGAAGTCATACCTTCAGCATGATAAATGCCAGAAATGAACGCGTATGGGTAAAGTTCCATGTAAAGACAAAGCAGGGAATAAAAAATTTCACCGGTCCGGAAGCAGATGAAATGAAAGGGAAAGACCCTGACTGGGCTCAGGGCGATCTGGTAACCAGCATAGAAAAGGGTGATTTCCCCAAATGGTCATTCAACATCCAGGTGATGACAGATGAACAGGCAAAGAAATTCAAATGGAATCCTTTTGACCTTACGAAAATTTGGCCTCACAGCGAATACCCCCTTATAGAAGTGGGCGAGATTGAGCTTAACAAGATACCTGAAAATTATTTCCGTGATGTTGAACAGGCAGCTTTTGCTCCCGCACATGTAGTTGATGGAATTGGTTATTCATATGATAAAATGCTCCAGGGCAGGCTTCTTTCTTACCCTGATGCCCACCGCCACCGTCTCGGACCAAATTATGAGCTAATCCCGGTTAACAGACCGCTGAGCGGAGTAAACAATTTTCAGCGTGACGGATATATGAGGGTTGACGACAACGGGGGCGACCATCCAAACTATTTCCCAAACAGCTTTGATGATATTGAGGCCGATCCTGCTTATAAGGAGCCCCTTCTGGAACTTGAGTCGGGTGTAGCTGACTGGTACGACCGTAACGAGAATGACGATGACCACTTCACACAGCCAGGGAACCTTTTCAGAAAAGTTATGTCTGAAAAAAACAGGGAAAACACAATCAATAACCTTATTTCCCACATGAAAGGCATTAGCGGGTCAAAGCGGGACGAGATTATCCAGCGTCAGCTTGGCTATTTTTATAAAACTGACAAGGAGCTAGCAGATAAAGTTGCAAAAGGCCTGAATTTTAAATTCACCCCTCCAGCCGGGTAGCAGGATAGCTTGGCGGTTGGTCTGAATAAGGTTAAATATTTTTGCGCAGGAGGTAAAAGATCCTGCGCAAAATTTCTCCACATGTTTGTTGCTGAATGAACTCTGTTTCTCCTGACACAAATACCCATTTATGGAATAAAATGCTAAGTTGGTTCTTTACCTTGAATCAGAAGAAAAATTTTATCCTGAAAAAACATTAGCCCGTACTTTTATTTTCAATAGGTTTGCCTTACATTTAGGGTCAATACTATAAAACATTAAAAGCACACTCAACAAGTTGTCTTTTTGATCCGCTTGGCAAACTGGCACATTATTTGGGTTGCCAATATAGTGAAACTGTAATTTAATAACTGTATTCAGAAAATAAGACCTGACAGTATACGTTTTTATGGAGTGAACCTTTAACCCTCATACATCATGAATAAAAAACCCGGAAACAGGAACCTTGTCAGGATGAAAAGAGGATTTTTCATCCCGCTGATTTCAATTTTAGTGGTTTTTCTGGCGGGAACAAATCAAGAAAAATCGCAGGATGACAATTCTGATGATATTACTACACTAACCGAATTGAAAAGGCACATCTCCAGGAATCTTAGTTATCCCAGAGAAGCAGCTGAAAAAGGCGAATCCGGAACTGTCCGGCTCTATGCCCGTGTAAATCACAGAGGAAGAATTGAAGAGGTGACTGAAACCAAGCCAGGGCGTGATTATATTGAAATAGATGAATTTACAATCAAATGCATAAGCAAAGAAAAGAAAGATTTGGGTAAAAAGCCCAATATACTCATCAATGAAAGCAGAAAGGTTGTCATGTCGCTACCCTGTCTTGATATCCCCCAGTTCAAGGGCGAAACTCTTAAGTTCACTTTCAATTTCGTTATTCAGTAAATGTTGTTGAAGATAATGAATTGGTTAAGTAGTGGCCGTAATAACAATTTTTAGCCGCTAATATGTTTATGTAAGTATAAAAAAGGTTGCAACCTCACACGGCTACAACCCCTTGATCTTGAAGCTCCCCCTCTAGGACTTGAACCTAGGACCCCCTGATTAACAGTCAGGTGCTCTAACCAACTGAGCTAAGGAGGAGTGTTGGTTTTTTAATTGAATCGCAAAAGTAAACTGATTAAATGAATTATCCAATAGATTCTAAAAAAAATTCCCGATTACATTAGGCAACATGGCTGAAAATAAACAAGACAGTTAAGACCCTCTTACAGTCAGTCATTAATCAAAACAAACCGAATAATTCGGCATCAACCTTATCAATTACTTTGCTCAGATCTCCCTTGCTGTCCGGGAATTTATAATGATCAACATCTATTATAAGAAGTTTCCCCAGATTATATGCTTCAACCCATGCTTCATAACGCTCATTGAGGCGCTGAAGATAATCAAGTCTGATACTGCTTTCATACTCCCTTCCCCGTTTTTGTATTTGATTGACCAAAGTGGGAACCGAAGCCCGAAGGTAGATAACCAGGTCTGGCGGTTGTACCAAAGAGCTCATAAGGTTAAACAGAGCAAAATAGTTTTCAAAATCACGTGTTGACATTAGTCCCATCGAATGAAGATTGGGGGCAAATATATAAGCATCTTCATATATGGTTCGGTCTTGTATTACAGTTTTGCCCTTCTTCCTGATATCAATTATTTGATTAAACCTGCTGTTTAAAAAATAGATCTGGAGATTAAATGACCACCTTTGCATATCTTCATAAAAATCATTCAAATATGGATTGTCATCAATATCTTCATAATGTGCCTCCCATTTGTAGTGTCTCGAAAGAAGCTCAGCTAGCGTTGTTTTACCCGATCCTATGTTGCCGGCTACAGCTATATGCATATTATATACTTTTATTTATTTAATGAACACTAAAAATAATGTTTTTATTTAAGAAACAAGATCTACATAATGGGATGATCCCGTAAAACACAATTACTCCTCTGTTATGTAATTTTTTAAGGCAAGCGGAAGATATAGATTTTGAAAAGCCCAAAGAAACTTATAAAAATCATATCCTTTTGTTCATATCAAGCAACTCATCTATATATTGCCTGGTATTTGAAAGCCGGGGGACTTTGTTCTGGCCACCTAATTTCCCTTTCTCTTTAAGCCAGTTATAAAACAGTCCGGGTTTTGCATTGTGAACAATTGGGGGAGCAAGTGTTATATTTTTATAGCGCTTTGCTTCGTAATCGGAATTTATTGCCTTCAACGCCTTATCCAGTTCAGCAGCAAACTGTTCCATGTCATGAGGAGGTTTATCGAATTCAATAAGCCACTCGTGTCTCCCTTTTTCTGTATCACTCATAAAGATGGGTGCGGCTGTAAAATCACTTATATATGACCCCGTCTTTTCACCGGCTTCCCTTAGACCCTTTTCTGCATTTTCTATTATTAATTCTTCGCCAAAAGCATTTATAAAATGCTTTGTCCTGCCTGTAACCTTTATCTTGTGAGGATACAGGGATGTGAAAACAACGGTATCACCAAGTATATAACGCCATAATCCGCTGTTTGTGGATATCACCATTGCATAGTTGGTGTTTGTCCTGACATCGCCAACAGTTAAAAAATTAGGCTTATCTCCGTCGAACTCGTCCATTGGTATAAATTCGTAAAAAACGTCATAATCCAGCATCAGCAGCATATCATCTGAATCTAGCCTGTCCTGAACACCGAAGAAGCCTTCGGAGGCATTATATGTTTCAAGATATTTCATCTTTTCAGAAGGTATAATTTTTTTAAATTGCCCCTCATAGGGTTTGAAACTGACTCCACCGTGAAAAAACAATTCAAGATTAGGCCATATTTCCAGAAGATTTGGCTTGCCGGTTCTTTGCAACACATACTTCAGGAATACAAGGTTCCATGAAGGCACCCCTACAAGATTGGTGACATTTTTGTTCACAGCAGTCCTGTAAATTTTTTCTATCTTTTCCTCCCAGTCTCCCAACATTGCAATTCTGTTCGTTGGTGTTCTTATAAATTTGACCCATATAGGCTGGTTTTCCATAAGTATAGCTGACAGGTCGCCAAAACAGGACTTCTTATTTAAGCTGTTTACCTGGTGACTTCCTCCGATTGTAAGTGCTTTCCCTTTTAGTATAGCTGATTTCGGATTGCTATTAAGATAAAACATAAGAGCATCCTTGCCTCCACGGAGATGACAATTTTGAAGTGACTCAGGTGTTATAGGGATGTACTTGCTTTTATCACTGGTAGTGCCGGAAGACTTTGCAAACCATTTTACTCCTCCCGGCCAGAGAACATTCTCTTCACCCCTCATAACCCTTGAAATACGGAACTTAACATCTTCATATGTTTGAACGGGCAGTCTTTCCCTGAATTGTTCAACAGAGTTTATAGAACTGAAATCAAACTCCCTGCCATATTCAGTATTTTGTGCCGACCTGAGCAATTTCTGCAAACATTCTGTCTGCACCTCTACAGGATGATACCTGAATTTTTTTATTTCTTTTAACCGCTTTGAATTGAAGCGGTTGATTAATGAATTGATCAGCATCAAACAAAAAGTAATACAAATTATTAATAACTGCCTCCTCAACCGAATGCAGTTTTAAAAGGAGGCTTTTTTAAATAACTGGTTTTTCGTTCAAAAATTACAGAAGACAAAAATAATTCCTTTATTTACTTTAACCGAATGTTGTAATAAAAAACTGGATTAATGGAACACTTTGTGCAATATCTTTATTGAATTAACCTCACCAAAATTATCTATATGAAGCCGGTAATAGTCCATTAGCATTTCCAACAGATGAATTCTTTGTGTCCCGCTTAATGGCAGGCTGTTAAGATTTTCGTAATTCAAAGCCTGAAGCCTTGAAATTACACCGCTTAAAGGAGGTTTAACGAAGTTTGGATGCCAAGGTACGGCATCAACATATTTCCCGTTCATCATGTCAAAAACAGCAGATGAATCTGAAAAGTTATCCAGCGGAAAAAAACCGAGATATTTTGACAGATTCATTAAAAACACAAGATGAAAATTTGCAAAATGTCGTTCCCTGATATCGAGTATTTGTAAAGAATTGCTTAAAAATTCAAACAAAGCAGGATTTGCTTCCTGTTCACGAAGTGTTTTATACAGGATTTCTGAAATAAAAAGCGCAATTGCATTTTTTTCGGGACAAAAGGGTATTTGGGAATAGGGTATATGCAGACTCATTTCCTTTACCCTTTGAATATCCCTGGAGGGTTTTCTATAAATCTCCATATCAAGTATAGACAACGGTTGAAGCAGCTTAATACGGCGGCTTTTTCTCTTCACGCCAACCCCATTTATCAAAATAGAGAGTCTCCCGAAATGTTCAGTGTAAATATGGGCTATGACAGATGATTCAGAATATTTGATCTGGCGGAGAATTATCCCCTTGGTCTTTTTAATCATTTTCTCAAATGTACGGCAGCCTGTTCACAAGCGTTTTATAAACATATTGTCTTGTAAAAATACAAGATAATCATATGATTTAATAAAAGAGAGACGTAAATTTTTAACCCCCTTTAAAGACATCTACGAGCATTGTTTCAGGAGGTAATCTGCAAGCATATTGAATGCTTTTGCGCGGTGACTAATTTTGTTTTTTTCCGAAAGGTTCATCTGGGCAAATGTCTTATTGTAACCATCAGGGATAAAAACAGGATCATACCCGAAACCTTCATTTCCTCTTTTTTCTTTTATTATCAGACCATTGACCATGCCCTCAAACATTATCTCTTTGCCCTTAAAAATAAGACAAATAACCGTTCTGAAACGTGCTTTTCTGTTATTAACATTTTTAAGCTGATCAAACAGTATGTTAATATTTGCTTCATTGTTTTGCTCAGCTGTACAAAACTTTTTTCCGGTGGTAATGCTGGCATATCGTGCAGAGTAAACACCGGGTCTGCCTCTGAGGCCTTCTGTTTCAAGAGCTGTATCATCGGCAAAGCAATCATATCCATACTGTTTGTTAATAACCCTTGCTTTCTCACGGGCATTTTCCTCAATTGTCTGATAAGGCTCTGGTATGTCTGAATTACAACCAATATCTTTCAAATTCATCAAATCAATACCAGGGCCTATAAGTTCTTTTACCTCCCTGAACTTATTGAAATTGTTTGTAGCAAAAACAAGCTTCATATGGTTATCCCCCCATGGCTGCAAAGCCGCCGGATACCTTACCCTTTCTGGGGTTTAAGCACATTACGGGTATTTTGGCACTGTTTGCAATAATATATTGCTCAACAGCCCCAAATACATAATCGGTGAGTCCAATATTTTTTGTTGACATAGCCAGTATCAAGCTGGCATTTACTTGTTTTGCATAGTCAATGGTTTCTTTTGCAAACGATTTTTTTCCGGGAGCTTCAACAATATCGTAATGAACTCCTTTTTGTTTCAGCATTTTTCGTGCAAATGCAATATTGTTGTTAATTCCTGCTAAAAGACGTTTATCGTTTTTCCTTGGTTTGATAATATGAATCTTTGAATCAAAATATTTATGCAGATAAATTATTCCATTTATCTTCTCTTTGTCTTCCCTTTTAAAATCAACGGGAAAAACAATATCCTCAAAATTGGAATCATCGGGAGAAGCCTGGACAACAACAAAAGGCACTTTTGAGCTCACTATAACTTTAAGCGCCCAGCTTCCGGTTAATTTTTGCATTCCTTTTATGCCGTGGGTTCCCATTATTACCATTCCTGCATCTATCTCGTCTGAAATATCGCCGAGAGTAGAGAAAATAGTGCCTTCCCTTACTATAACATTGGGCCTGATATTAAACTTATTATACGCGTCTTCAGCATAGCTCTCGAGTTCACCTTTGAGCTTTTTAATCTCATTCTTCTTTTTTGCAATATGTACAAGATAAACCGGATTGCCGTCAATACGGGATATTTTGGCAGCATACTCAAGCGCATATCCGGCAATGTCTGTAAAATCCCAGGGAACCATCAAAGGTTTTTTTGCAATTTCCATAATTAATCAATTAAGTTTAAAAAAAATTTTACCTCCTTTAATATTTGCGGGGTGCAAATATTATGAATTTTTTAAGTTATGAATTTTTTAAGAACTATATCTGGTAAACCTTTAAAATTTGATAAAAGACTTCTAAAAACTTTTTATACGCAATTTTAACATATTGGTTTTATGTTATCAGGTTTTTATTGATCTCTTAACCGGATATCCCAACTGTTTTTAAAACCCGATTTTCTTCAAATCCTTAAACAAATTGTGTCTTGCAACATATTTTCCGTACCTGCTTGCAAATTATTTTAATATCATTAATTTTGAAAGAAAGAATATAAATTAATAACTCAAACAATATAAAAGTATGGAAAATTTTGACTGGAAAAATCTGCCTTTTGGTTATGTAAAAACCAATTATAATGTCCGGTGTTATTTCAGGAATGATAAATGGGGTGAACTTGAAGTTTCTTCTTCAGAAAAAATTGATATTCATATGGCAGCAACTTGTCTGCACTACGGACAAGAAGCTTTTGAAGGGATGAAAGCCTATATGGGGAAAGACGGGAAAATCAGACTGTTTCGCTGGCAGGAAAATGCAAAAAGAATGCAAAGATCTGCTGATGGAATTTTTATGGCCAGAGTACCCGAAGATCTTTTCAAAGAAGCTATTGTAAAAACCGTATTACTCAACAAAGAGTTCATCCCTCCCCACGGCACCGGTGCTGCACTTTACATACGTCCTTTACTATTTGGTTCAGGCGCCCAAATAGGAGTTAAACCTGCAAAAGAGTATATGTTTATTGTATTTGTAACACCTGTTGGCCCGTATTTCAAGGAAGGTTTTAATCCAGTTAAAATTGCCATTGTAAAAGATTCGGACAGGGCAGCACCCCTTGGCACAGGTCACATCAAGGTCGGAGGCAACTATGCTGCCAGCCTTTACGGTGTCACAAAGGCGGTAAAGGCCGGTTACGGTTCACCAATGTACCTTGATGCAAAAGAAAAGAGGTATATTGACGAAATAGGGGCCGCCAATTTTTTCGGTATCAAAAACAACACCTACATAACTCCTAAATCCAGCTCTATTCTCCCTTCAATAACCAATAAAAGCATAATGGCAATTGCTGAGGATATGGGTTTTAAAGTTGAACAACGTCCTGTTTCAATTGACGAGCTGGATACATTTGAAGAAGTAGGAGCCTGCGGTACTGCTGCAATAATTGCTCCTATTGGAGAAATATATGATATGGATACCGGTAAAAAATACAACTATTGCAAAAACGGAAAGCCGGGACCTGTTTCAACTGCCATCTACAACAGGCTCCAGGAAATACAATTTGGTGATGAACCTGACAAGTTCAACTGGATAGAAATAATAGGATAGAATTTTATTCTTTATTATAGCACTTATATCTTCTCCCGGTGAAAAATAAACCGGGAGAAGATTTTTATTTATTGAATATCTTTGCATTCAATAAGGATAATATCTTATTAACAGGATCAAATGATAAAACAGCATATCAATTGGGTGAAATAAAAAAACAGGGATTAACCAATACCATAATTTCCTATTTTGGTATAATTTTGGGGTTTATTAATCTGATTATTGTACAACCCTTCTTCCTTACAACTGAGGAGCTTGGCCTAACCCGCATTCTTTATTCATTTTCGGTAGTTATTGCTACATTTCTTCCTTTAGGTATAACAAATATCACAATAAGATATTTCCCCCGTTTTCGAGATCCCGATAAAAAGC
Organism: Bacteroidales bacterium; assembly: GCA_007125955.1. Taxonomy (GTDB): domain Bacteria; phylum Bacteroidota; class Bacteroidia; order Bacteroidales; family PUMT01; genus PUMT01. Next base: position 23,846 of record SLCF01000082.1, read on the forward strand.
ATTACGGATATTTCGGTTTAATGATGTTGTTTCCGCTTATCGGGTTCATGATTATAAGCATAATGCTACTGGTTTTCAAAGACCGGATCATCGCACAGTATATAGAACAGTCTCCCCTGTTCACAGAGTATTTTTTCTTTATTATTCCGCTAACACTGTTTGTTGGCTTAACAGCTGTTCTCAACATTTACTGTTTCTCACTTTTCAGAACATCCTTTCCGACTTTGCTTACAGATATAATAATCAGGCTTCTTACAATTATCCTTGTAATAGTCTATTCGCTTAATATTTTCCCGCTGAACACATTTATTATCATGTTCGTTGGAATATACGGAATACATGTTATAGTTCTGCTTATTTATGTTTATATAATTGATCGTCCGGGCTGGGAAATAGACAAAGATTTTCTCAAAAAGCAAAATCCGCCGCAGCTGATAATTTACGGACTTACTTTGACAGTTGCGGCCCTTTCTTCACTAGGAATTCGTTATATTGATTCTATGTTCATTGGAAGTTATTTATCACTTTCAATGGTTGCAGTTTATTCAGTTGCAGCTATTATACCAACCATAATTGAGTCACCGCTGCTTGCACTTGAAAAAATATCAAATCCAAAAATTGCCGATGCCTGGAACAGGAGCAGTTTGGGAGAAATAAGAAAAATTTATTACGATTCTTCAAAATATCTTTTTTTGCTTGGCGGACTGATCTTCACAGGGATTAATATAAGCATAAATGATCTTCTTGAGCTTTTGCCCGAAGATTATATTTCCGGATTAAATGTTGTTTATATTCTCAGTATTAGCACACTATTCAATATGGCTACCGGAGCAAACAATGGAATAATCTTCAATTCAGGTCACTACCGTTACGGCGTTTTTATGCTTATTGTGCTGATTTTTCTTGCTGTATTACTGAATATTATCCTGATCCCTCTTTATGGCATAGCGGGTGCAGCAATAGCAACAGGTATTGCAAATTTCACTTTCAACTTTCTTAAATTTCTCTTTATCAAGATCAAGTTTAAAATGCAGCCTTTCAACACTACCAGTCTGAAAATAACAGGATTGATCTTGATCTGTATTTTTATTGGCCTGGTAATGCCTGTTACCGGAAGGAATATACCTGATATAATTATTCGTTCAATAACTGTAACAGTAATATATCTTGTCTCAACCCATTATTTAAAGCTCGTAAAAGAACTTTATGATGACATACCGATTATTGGGAAAAAATTGAAACCTCGTGGAAACTAACTTCTGCAAGGATTTCGTTTGCTTATTAATTACTATATTTACAGGATTATTTGAATAACAATGAAGAAAGAATCAAAAGCAGTAAAAAGGCGATTGCGGAGTTCTTATGCAACATCCATAATTAGTATTTCACTGCTTTTATTCATTACAGGTCTGATAGGATTGTTGATCATAAACGCCAAAAAATTGTCAGACCATGTAAAGGAAAACATCGGTTTCAATATAATTATAAATGAAGATGCAAGAGAGGCTGACATTATAAGGCTCCAGAAAAATATTGATGCAGCTGATTATGTTAAGTCTACACGTTTCATAACACCCGAAGCAGCTGCACGTGAAATGGAGGAAATGCTTGGAGAGGATTTTATCAGCCATCTGGGTTATAACCCCCTGCAACCCTCAATTGAAGTCTTTTTATATGCAAATTACGCAAATCCCGACAGTATAACAGTTATTGAACAGGAGCTGGAAAAATTTCCGGAAATTGAAGAAGTTCACTATCAAAGATCACTTGTGCACCTTGTTAATGAAAATGTTAGAACGATCAGCATTATTCTTCTTCTTTTCAGCGGTTTGTTATTACTTATTACTCTAACACTTATAAACAATACAATAAGATTATCAGTTTATGCAAGAAGATTTATAATAAATACCATGCAACTGGTTGGAGCCACAAGTGGCTTCATCAGAAAACCTTTTCTGTATAAAAGCATTATGCACGGCATTTATGCTGCACTGCTTGCCAATGGATTACTCATCGGAGTTATATATGCAGCAGAAAAGGAGTTTGGAGGCATATTAAGTCTTCAGGATTTACAGACAACTGGTATACTTTTACTACTTGTAGGTGTCTTAGGGGTAATTATAAACCTTATTTCTACATATATTGCCGTTAACAGATTTTTGCACCTGAAAACAGATGATCTATACTATTAAAATACAATTATACTATGGCAAAAAAGAAAAAAGATATGGAAGGGAAGTTCGGATTCCCTTTCAAAAAAGAAAACTACAAATTACTGATAATTGGTTTTGTCGCCATTGTTATTGGTTTTGCGTTAATGACCGGAGGAGGTTCTGAAGATCCTGACGTTTTCAAATACGAAGAGATTTTCAGCTTCAGAAGAATTACAATTGCCCCTATTATTGTCCTGGCGGGATTTGGTTTTATAATTTACGCAATTATGAAACCGCCGTCGGTGAAGGATGACAAGCCTGACAAATAATTATATTATTTTCTGACCGGAACGGAACCCCTGTTCTATGAATAAAAAGGAGTTTTACAAAAGCAAATTATACTCCAGTTCAATAAAAGCCAAATGTGTGTGATTTTTTTTCCGAAACACACAAAGACAGATGAAAAAAACTGAGGGAAAAGCGAAGAGGTTCCTTCTGAAATATTTATTTTTGCGGCTTTTCTATTTATTTCTTCCAATTACAGTTAATCAATATTTATAAAAAATGAGCTGGCTTGAAGCATTAATTTTGGGATTGGTTCAGGGTTTAACAGAATTTTTGCCTGTAAGCAGCAGCGGGCATCTTGAGATAGGGAAAGTATTACTTGATGTTGAAGCCGTGGAAGATATTTCATTTTCAATAGTTGTTCACGGTGCTACAGTTCTCAGCATAATTGTTGTTTTTTTCGGCGACATCAGGAAACTGGTAGTTGACTTTTTAAAATTTGAATGGAATGAATCAACCATATATATTTCCAAAATCCTTGTTTCAATGATTCCCATCGGAATTGTTGGAATATTTTTTAAAGATTATGTGCAAAGTTTTTTTACAGGAAACATTGTCCTTGTGGGATCGATGCTCCTTGTTACAGCTGCTTTGCTGGCACTCACAATAATTATTAAAAATCACAATAAGGATATTGGCTATAAAGAAGCCATTATAATGGGTATTGCTCAGGTTTTTACAGTTTTGCCGGGAATATCCCGTTCAGGCGCAACCATTGCTACAGGTTTGTTAATGGGTGGAAAAAAAGAGGATGTGACACGTTTTTCGTTTTTAATGGTTATTATACCAATTCTTGGCGCGTCTTTTCTTGATATTGTTACCAAACCGGAAGCAACTGAAATTGTAATTGAACCTTTTCCATTGATCATAGGTTTTGTTGCAGCATTTTTATCAGGGATTTTTGCTTGTAAAACTTTGCTCGGCATAGTCAAAAGAGGCCGGATACACTACTTTGCCATTTATTGTGCTTTAATAGGGTTAATATCAATATTTTCAGGATAAATATCTGTAACGGATTTGGAAACAAAAAAAGAAAAATTTGACTTTATAAATGGGGCAATTATTCTGATTGACAAGCCTTATCGGTGGACTTCTTTTGATGTGGTAAAAAAAATAAGAAAACTTATCCGTGATAAATATGAAATAAAAAAAATCAAAGTTGGACATGCAGGTACTCTTGATCCTCTGGCAACGGGACTGATAATTGTATGCACAGGTAAAATGACAAAGAAAATAAGTGACCTTCAATCTTTGCATAAAGAATATGTTGCCACAATTAAGCTTGGGGAAACTACTCCTTCATACGACCTGGAAACAGGAAAGGACAGAACATATGAAACTTCTCATATCACCAGGGAATTGGTTGAGAACACTATATCTCAATTTATCGGGATTATTGAACAGATTCCCCCGCTTTATTCAGCAAAACTGATCGACGGGAGAAGGGCTTATGAATATGCCAGGAAAGGAGACAAATCAAAATTGCTTGCACCATCAAAAGTTAAAATACATTCTCTCTCAATAATGAAATTAGACTTGCCTGAACTGGTAGTGCATGTTAAATGCGGAAAGGGAACGTACATACGTTCTCTTGCCAGAGATATCGGAGAAGCGCTTCAAAGCGGTGGACACCTTACCGATCTAAGAAGAACCGCGATCGGCCCCTTCAGTGTAGAAGATGCTCTTTCTATAGAAGAATTTGAAAAAAAAATAATACTTTAAACAACAAAAAAGGGATTTTTACGTATAAAAGACGCTCCATTCCAGTTTAAATCCTTCTGAAATATTTTATAAGTATAATGAAATTATCCCGATACAAGTTTAATCTACCATCAGATCTGATTGCCAAATATCCAGTAGAAAACCGCGATGAATCGCGTTTAATGATTCTTGACAGAAAAACAGGGAAAGTTGAACATAAAGTTTTTAAGGACATCTTGAAATACTTTGACAATGACGATGTTATGGTGTTCAACAACACCAAGGTTTTTCCTGCCAGGCTGTTGGGAAACAAGGAAAAGACAGGAGCTGAAATAGAGGTTTTCCTGCTGCGTGAACTTAACCGTGAACAAAGACTTTGGGATGTGCTTGTAGACCCTGCAAGAAAAATAAGAATTGGAAACAAACTCTATTTTGGTGAAAATGATGTTCTGGTTGCCGAAGTTATTGACAATACAACATCACGGGGCAGGACTCTACGGTTTTTATATGACGG
>SLCF01000125.1 GCA_007125955.1 Bacteroidales bacterium
CTTGTCAATGAAAAGCTTTATTGTATGAAACTCAGCTTCCATCTCTTCCGGATGGAGATCTATTTCATACAAAGTCTTTCCCTGCGAACTCACCTCTCCTCTCAATCTGAACCTGAAGTTGCGTTCATATAAAGTCATAAGAGCCAACGGATTCGAAAAAATGTTGTCTTCATCCTCTTCCGGATCGCTTATCATCACTTCGTTTACATCTTTCAGGAATGTGTACACCGATTTCCCGTCAAAATATGTTTCTGTGTCAAAAAGTTCCAGTTTGTATTTTTCCCCGTGCATGAGTATGCTGCCTCCAAACCTGTCGGATACCCCCCTTTGGCGGTCTTCCATTTCCACAGAAAAATCTATCATTATGCCGGAATCTGACCTGGTTTTTTCTGAAAGCTTCTCAAGTATTGCAGCAGCTTCAGGATCCTGCTGTGCTGCAGCAGTTGTTCCGAAAATAATTGCGGCTAAGATAAATAAGGTTTTCCCGGTTGTTCTCATCAATATTAAATTTGCTCGATTGCAGTTTGAAAAAACGGATTAATTTTTTATTAATTCGTTCAATAATTGTTCCAAAGTGTATTCATCGCTGATTAAAACCTGTCTGGCTTTACTCCCCTCGAAAGGTCCGACAATACCGGCTGCTTCCAGCTGATCTACTATCCTGCCGGCCCGGTTGTAACCTATTGAGAATTTCCTCTGGATCAGAGAGGTAGATCCCTGCTGGTGCTGCACAACCAGTCTGGCTGCCTCCTCAAACATATCATCTCTTTTATTAAGGTCAACCTCACCTGCTTCGGAAACGTTTTCATCAGTGTATTCGGGCAGCAGGTGTGCCTCCGTGTATCCTTTCTGAGAGCTAATATACTCAGTTAACCTGTCAATCTCATCGGTGTCAATAAAGGCGCACTGAAGCCTTGTAAGATCGCTTCCCGAGCTGATAAGCATATCCCCCCTGCCAATAAGCTGATTGGCTCCCGGTGTATCCAGAATGGTCCGCGAGTCCATCATAGAGGTTACCCGGAAAGCTATCCTGCTCGGGAAATTGGCTTTTATAACCCCTGTGATGATATTTGTGGTTGGACGCTGTGTTGCAATTACCAGCTGAATACCTATAGCTCTTGCCAGCTGGGCAAGACGTGTAAGGGGAGCTTCTACTTCCCGACCTGCAGTCATTATTAGATCGGCGAACTCATCAATTATCAGTACAATATAAGGCAGGTAACGGTGACCTTTCTGAGGGTTCAGGCGCCTTGAAATGAATTTGGCATTATACTCCTTGATATTCCTCACATGGGCTTCCTTTAACAGGTTGTAGCGCCTGTCCATTTCAATTGTAAGGGAGTTTAGTGTATGTATAACCTTTTGTGTATTTGTGATAATGGGCTCTTCTGAATCGGGAAGCTTCGCCAGGTAATGCTTCTCTATTTTTGAATAAACGGTAAGTTCAACCTTTTTGGGGTCGATAAGGACAAATTTTAGCTGTGCAGGATGTTTCTTATAGAGAAGTGAAGTGATGACTGCATTCAATCCGACAGACTTACCCTGACCTGTAGCGCCTGCTATAAGCAGGTGGGGCATCCGGGTAAGATCTACCACATAAGGTTCATTTGATATTGTCTTACCCAGTCCGATAGGCAGCTCATATTTTGATTCCTGGAATTTTGATGAGCTTATTATGGAACGCATTGAAACCGTTTCAGGGTTCAGGTTTGGCACCTCTATCCCAATTGTACCTCTTCCCGGTATCGGGGCAATTATTCGTATGCCGAGCGCGGACAGACTAAGGGCAATATCGTCTTCGAGGTTTTTTATCTTTGATATACGTATCCCCGGTGCAGGAACTATTTCATAAAGAGTGATAGTGGGACCAATGGTGGCAGTAATTTTGTCAATCCGGATTTTGTAGTTTGCCAGGGTTTCAACGATACGATTCTTGTTGTTTATCAGCTCTTCCTTGGTAACGCTTGACTGATCCGATTTGTGTTCTTCAAGAAGACTGATGGGTGGAAGCTTGAAGGAGGGTAGATCGAGTTTCGGATCGTAGTCTTTTACCTGCTGTGATTCCAAATGATCATCAGTCAAGCTTTCTTCGTCTTTTTTCTTCTGTCGCACGGTGAAATTTACCTCGCCTTCCAAATCTTCTTCACAGCTCTTTTCCTCTTCTTTGTCAGATGCAACCCCGGTCTTTATCCCGCCTGTTTCCGGAGCCATCCTGTCATCTGTCACGGAAGCCCCGGTTTCAACTGTTTCCTCTGAATCAATACCGCTCATATAATGCTTTTTCTTTGCTGAAAAGATTTTCCTGACAGCCCCTTTAATTATTAAAGCAATATTTTCAGAAGTGAATACCAGGAATACAATTATGGAGATGCCCAGAAGGAAAGCTGTTCCTGCTTTACCTATGAAAGCATTAAGCCAGCCGGCCATCTCGTATCCGTGTACCCCCCCGGGTCCGTAACCCAGTATATCTCCGCTGTCACCGAACAGATATCCAAAAAGTACCGAGGAAAGAATGGTGGCAATAACTGTTATGCGGAAAGTTTTTCCAAGCGGTAGAATGCGTATGTTCAGGAAACGGAAGCCGATCAGGAAAAG
>SLCF01000037.1 GCA_007125955.1 Bacteroidales bacterium
GGCTGACCGCCTTTTCCTGCAGGAGTTCACCGATCTCATAAAAAAGCACAACGGCAACCGCTTCGGCATATTCACCTATGGCAAAAGCTCCAAGTGTTGCAACAGACATAAGGAAAAACTCATTTGCAAAATTAAGATTGAGAAGTTCTTCCGATGCCTTTTTTATCAGGGGTCCACCAACTGGCAGATAGGCTGCTCCATACCAAATTAAACGGAAATAGCCTGTAAAGAATTCTGCTTCAAAATAGTTAAGGATTAATCCCCCAATCAGTAATACAACACTTAAAGATGCCGGAAAGTATTGGTTTTTCGGTGTAATCATATTTAAAAAAATATTCCCGGGGATAGGCCCGGGAATATAACAAATCACCAATAATAAAAGTTTTAAAACCCTATCACAGCCTCAATATTGAAACCGCTGAACTCTGCACCGGCAAACCTGCCTGTCCATGCGTCACCGTCGTAGCTTTGGTGAACATATTCGATCTTGGTGAGAACATTTTTTGTAATAAACCATCCACCACCAATATTTAACCTGTTTATCTTCAAGTCATCGGTGTGACTTTCCCTCATTTTCCCTTCAACAGTATTATATCTGCCTCCGATGAAAAAATTCTCAGCAGGACCAAAACGGTAGAGCATCTCTCCCGCAAGCTGGGTAAAGGCTCCTTCCTTATCCTCAGGATCTGTAAATTCATTTCTACCGTTGGCGCGCTCAAAGATTCCAAAGAATTCAAATCCTCCATATTTTACAAAGGGATTTAACTGCAGGGCAAGGAGCTTTGTAAATCGTGAATTGTATCTTCCATCAAAGCTTCCTCCCTGATCTTCAGTATGAAGAACATTGAAATACCTTGCTCCGGCACGGTCGCCGCCGTAAAGCCATGTGCCGGTTGTAGTGCCGTTGTTCATATACCAGGATCCGGTAAGTCTTAATCTCAGATCCTCATCAAACTCTCTGTCAAAACCGAGTTTGCCGTAAAAAGAGGGTTTGTTGTCACTGTTTTCATTAACTACCACATTCTGGTTCATTTTTCCGTTCGTAATCCCTATTACTGCAAGCAAACCGTTTCTCTGGACGGTGATCTCCCCGAATGCCTCAGTGGCAAATGAGTCCATAATATAATTCCCGATGAAGGGATTGAAAATTGCCCTTGCATTGTCGGTGCGTCTGAAATGTGCATCTCCGTAGTTAATTTCATCCAATCCGACTTTAACGTTAGTATACTGCATCAGATCTTCCAGAAATCCCGGCTGTACAAAATCCAGGTTAGTAATTTGAAAATATCCCCCTTTTATCCATGCGTCAACATGATGCCTTGATGAAAGGTATGTTCTGAGATGCATCCTCATACCGTTCAGCAGCTGAACATCCAGGTTCAGATTAGCTGATGGCAAATTGAAGTCGGTGCCAAGCTCGAGAAGCGTTCCGGCTTCATTGCTTTGATCGAGTCCCTGGAACTGCATCGCAAAGTCGCCGCCGACACGAACAGTGAATCCATCGAAAACAACCGTATCTTCAACAGGGTTCTCAAAAACATTTATTCCTCTCTGGTCATTCGGACGCCAGTTTTGCAAACTTTTTTCCTGTGCTGAAAGAGTTGCTGATATCAATATTATAAACAGAATCAGAACTTTAAATTTTTTCATAATTAATTAATTTAGGTTATTCGGTTTACTTTATATTTAATTGTTTTTAAAGATTATTTCATAATTCTCTTTACGGTTCATACATTACCAGGTCAAACAGAACTTCCAGTTCGTTTTTAACATTAATAAGTCCCATCATTTTTGTAGGCGGCTCAAGCCCAAAATCGGAGAACAGGAAATTCTGTTTTCCTTTCAGATATATAGTTTTGTTAACATTACTGTTAATTTCAAACCGGATCGTTACCTCTTTTGTAACACCTGCAATAGTGATCCTCAACATACCTGGAATCTCTTCATCTGACTGGTTATTTTGAGGTAAGCGGTCGAGTGTTAAAAAACTGATTACTATTTCAGGATGGGAGTCTGCATTGAGTGTTTGCCTGAAATCCCTTGTCAGAAGTTTCCTGCCGCAATCAAATTCCATAAGGTTAATTACAATACTGTTATCTGAAAAGCGGAAATAAGGCTCTGAAGTTGAATGCAGCCGGAGCCTGTCAGCACTGTAATATCTGTCTACCTCACAACTGAAACTGTTTATGTTTGATTCCCCTTTAATAACAAGACGGGATTTATTTTCCACATCCCATATCCTTTCAGGGACAGAAGGAGTTTCCTGAAATGGTAATACAACACTCAAAAGAAACCCGTATAATAAAACAGCACTCATCCAATTATTTTTTTTGTGCCCTCAGGATAACAATAAGTTGAAACATTGTTGAGCAGGTTTATAAAATATCATCGTTTACCCTCAGGAAAACAACAATATGGTGAACCATGGCGGGAGCAAATTGTAAAAGAACCTCGTTTACCCTCCCGGTCAACAATTTGGTGAACCTGATTGAAAACGCTGGTGTCATCTTTCATAGATAATAGTATAGTTGACTGTAACCTCGTCGCCGGCACGAAGTGCGCCGAACATCATTAC
>SLCF01000022.1 GCA_007125955.1 Bacteroidales bacterium
GTCTGTTTTTTGATCCTGATTGCAAGTGCTTGTAAAAGCGCCGGTGATGATAATGAGAAATATCAAAGGGAACGGGACAACGTAATAAATGTAGCAGAAAAAATTGTTGATGTTGATACTAAAATACCTGTTGGACCTTCACAATTATATATAATTGATAGCTTTTTAATAATAAATGAAATAATACCTCAAGGTGACAAAGGAATACATTTATTTGATAAAAACACCTTTGAATATATTACAAGCACAGGTTTTCAGGGCAGAGGGCCAGGTGAAATAACAAGACCGGGAGGGTCTATTGCAATTGATTATAGTAAAAACAGCTTCCATGTAGTTGACCATGGGAGGCGCGGTGTTTGGGAATTTTCGCTGAATGGGATATTGAATGATGAAAATTATAAACCCACCAAGTTTAAGGAAATGGACCCAGAGATGTATCCGGAAAGGTTTGAATTTGTTAATGATAGTATTGCCCTGGGAATGGCAATACGTCCTCTCAGTATAGATACTTATGAAAGAGTTATGGTAAAACTAAATCTAAATACAAATACAGTAAATGAATTTGGCTATGTTCACCCTGAAGCTGTGGGTGAGGAAGTAGCGCATGCCCGTTTTGCAGTGTGTGTGGATAATGGTGTTTATGTAAAAAGTTATATAAGGTTAGACTTAATTACAATTTGCGATTTGGAGGGGAATCTCAAATATAATGTTTACGGTCCGGGATGGTCTAACGACGATAATTTTCGTTATTTCGGACATACAAGTATTATTAATGATAAAATTATAGCTTCTTATACTGGAGGAGAAAGAGCAGTTTTTGAAAATAATAGACGAGTGAGTAATTTCCCTTCACAATTTTTGGTTTTTGATCTTGAGGGAAATTATAAATATACAATTGAAACCGGTTATAGATTTATATCACATTCTGTTGTAGATGAGGAGAATGGAAGAATGATCTGCTATTTCGATGGCAGGGAAAATCCTTTAGGGTATTTTAACATAAATTTGGATTGATAATGGCCTCTTAGACAGCCCTTAAGCTACTGGACAAAATTTGAATAACCGGCTAATAAACAAAAACTTTGTAATAAGCCTATTACAGGGCTACCTAAAATAACGAGGTGAATCAATTTTAAAATAATTCACTCATGCTTTCAAAAACAAGCAAACTAGCAATTCAGAAAAACTTCTGGTAATGTATGATTTATACCACTTTTCTCAGTACATATTGATATTTTAAATATTTAACATGTTATTATCCTGCGGGCAAAAACTTTCTCCTGAAGAGGAAATGATCAGAGATGCGCTGGTTGAAACGGTCAATATTAATCTTTTTGACAGCATCAGGAAGGCGGGTGAATCAATCCATTTTACTTAATTCCGGATATAATTACGCTTAAAACAGATGAAAAGTAGAACTGCGTATTAGGGGGATAGTTTATTAACTGTCGAAGATGCTTTAATTATGGAACATTACATAAATAATAATTGAAAATATTGTTTAACCACAAGGGAAAAAAAGGAAGAGGAAGCCCTCAACAGGAATACACCTAGTAACTTCCTCTTCCACCCTCCCTTCAAAATATAAAGGAGGTAGCTATGCCGGGAAACAAATAAACTAGAGTAGGTATGCCCTGTTCATTTTATTCAATAATTCTCAGCTTTAGTAAAAGCTGTTGTGTTTATCTTCCGTCTTTCTATCAATGGAGAATTTCAATGATTAGTATTCAACAAATCTATAACTTTTTAAATCATAAAACTATGAATAAATATATAGCATTAATTGCAACATTTTTGTTCTTTGCATCAGTTACTGTTTTTCAAATACCAATGATGCAAGATGACGGCAATACTGACCTTTCCTTAACCGAAAAAGTTACTATCATGGCTAATGCCGGTGATGGTGGCGATGGGGATGAGGATGATTCATTCAACGAAGATTGTTATGATGAGATTTGTGAGGTGGGTTGCTTTACTAATGGTAGTTGGTATCCTTATAAAGAAAAAGATTGGGATGACTAAAAATGTCTTGATGCGGCCACAGGTGTGGCCGCATTCATAATTTTAAAATTATTTAACCAAAATTAACTATCATGGAAACCCTGAAGATAATTGTCTGTTTTTTGATCCTGATTGCAAGTTGTTGTAAATAAGCACCGGTTATGATAATGAAATAACAAAAGGAATGGAATAATACAGTTAATTTAGAAGATGAAAAGCCCGGTTTGGAAAATTAATGTGGGTAAATTGTTGAACGGTACGGTTGTTATGTGTTTTACGATTTTTCTCTGTCGTAATCACTTTTGAAAATAAAATCAAAATGGCAAAATATTTACCGATTTTTTTTATTGTACTGGCTGGCTGCGGAAAAGCTGTCACAGAAGGTAAATATAAAATAATTGGAAGCGGGGAATATATTAGTTTAAATACTACCGGAATGATAAATCCCAAAACCAATTATTTGTCTTATTATGAAGAAAATGATAATTGCTGGTTATTTTACGGCAATGTTCAAAGGAGCGAACTGATAATCTATAAATTGCCGTCAGGTGAAATTGA
>SLCF01000104.1 GCA_007125955.1 Bacteroidales bacterium
ACCTGTTTGCCCTTCAATTGGTATTGCTAATCCCTTATGGCCGCTTACTCCAACGGGCAGGGAAGTTGTTTCCGTCCAGTTGATCGTTGAAGGGCTGAAAGTTGCAGCATCTGTCACCATATAAGGAATCTCTTCACTTGTTCCTATTTCCGTTTCCACAACCACAGGTCCGTCTGCAGCACCATTTGGCACTGTGGTCACAATAAATTCATCAGTCCAGTCATCGTCACTGGAAATTGTAGCGGCTATAGTGCCGCCCGCATCATCCGAAAAAAGAACCTGTCCGCTTCCCTGGGTATCACCGAAGGCTTTGCCTTCAAGAATTACCGTGCTTCCAACATTGCCGGAAGGCTTTGTTGCACTGTTAACAAAGGAAAGGACGGGGTCTATTGCCTTAAAGGCCGAATTGATGACAGCTTCCCCTCCGCTTTTATTTCTCACGGTTACCGCTAAAAGCTCATTGGCAGTTATTCCCGAAGGCACAGAAGCATATATTACAGTGTTTGATGCAACTTCAGTGTTGGCAGATGCTTTGTCGCCTACATATACAAAAGCACCGTCCATGAAATTGGTTCCGGTTATTTTAAGTTCAGTGCCGATTGTTCCTTCACCGGGCTCAACATCTGTAATTGAAGGAATTTCCGAAAGAGGTAACTCATCATCCTTCTTGCATCCTGTGTAGGACAAGATTATCCCTGTCAAAAACAGGATCAAAATCTGCAGGTTAATTTTTCTTGTTTTCATTTTAGTCTATTTTAAATTATTAAATATTTTTTTGCATCCTGAGATATTCAGGGAGATAATATTCCGGTTGGCTCACCGGTTCCACCATGCATCTTCATCCTGTTGCACCGGATTTAACTTCCAGAAATTTTTTGGACTCCCCGACCTTTTAAGTGTAATGCCCTTTAACTTAGGCTTCAACACATGTAACACCGTTATGTTGCTGCCACTCAATATTTAAACGATGCACGGATTGCAAAGGTTGGAAATAAGAGGTATGTTTTTAATTTTGCAACAGTAAATGCAACTTTAAACTTAAAAATTAACCCTTTCACTTATCAAAGCAATGTCAGGATTTGTGGGGCAAAACCCTTAATTATTATTAGTTATGATCAGAATACTTGAATATCAATTTTTCAAACTATGGTACTGGTATATAAGCAATGTTGACAAGGAAGCCAATATTACTTACATGAATTACGGCTATTCCGGTAACAATATGAGGATAAGCCTTGATGAAAAAGATGAAAAAAACAGGTATTCAGTTCAGCTTTATCACTATTCAGTTTCCCCGGTTGATCTGAAAGGGAAAGACATTCTTGAAATCGGCTGCGGAAGGGGAGGCGGATTGTCCTACATAAACCGTAATTTATTGCCGGCAACTTCAACCGGCGTTGATATCAGCCATAAAGCCATTCAGTTCTGCAAAGACCATTACGAAGATAAAAACATCAATTTCTGCCAGAGCTGTGCGCAGAATCTGCCTTTCAAAGACAATTCATTCGATGCGGTAATTAACGTTGAATCATCACACCGTTACCCCTACATTGAAAAGTTTTTAAATGAAGTGTCCCGGGTGCTTAAGCCCGGGGGGTATTTGCTTTTTGCCGATTTCAGGAAATATTATAAAGTGGAAGAGCTGGAGTCACTTTTTGAGAATAACGGACTTGTTATTGAAAGCAAGGAAGATATTACAGAAAATGTTTTGGAAGCATTGAACCTTTCAGCTCCCGATAGAGAAGAGCTGATCAGGAAAATGGCACCGAAAATACTCCGTGGGGTATCCAGAAAGTTTGCTGCAACTGTCGGCACACCCACATATAATAAATTTCTGACAAGGAAATTCCTTTACCTGAAATATGTATTAAGAAAGTAGATCTTTAATGCCCGTTTTAAAAGAGAGGCAGCCCATGTGGTTGTCCCTGACTATTATAAAAGGGTAATAATTTTTTTTATTTGCTCACTCGTATTTAATTGTTATTGCAGGATTTGTTCTTGCTGCTTTTACTGCTTGGTAGCCTACAGTCAGCACCGCAATAATATATGTCAAGAGTGACGACCCTATGAAGATCCCGGGTGAAAGTGGGATGCGGAAGGCAAAGTTCTCAAGCCAGTTCGACATAAGATGCCCCGCAATGGGCCAGGATATAACCGTTGATACAATGAAAAGAATATTTATCTCTTTGAGCAGCAACCATACCACACGACTTTCAGAAGCACCGTAAACTTTCCGGATGCCGATCTCCCTTGTACGCTGCTCGGCCGAGTAGGAAGAGAGTCCGAGCAAACCCATTGATGCAATAATGATTGCAAGGATGCTGAATCCTGAAAAGAGTATTCCTGCTCTTTTTTCGTCGCTGTACATGTTTTCTACGGCATCTTCCAGGAAGAAATAGTCAAGAGGCTGATCGGGCACAAACTCGTTCCATTTGGATTCTATGCTACGAATAGCTTCCTGTATGCCACCCTTTTTTAACCTTATCGAGAGAAGACTGTAATGTTGTCCGAAAGCAATGACCATAGGGCTAATTTGCTGGTGAAGCGATTCGTAATGATAATCTTCTATGACCCCCACAATAGTTCTTTCATCTGTCAGGTTAATTGCAACAACCTGTCCGATTGCAGATCCTTCAAAACCAAATCCCCTGGCAGCCGCCTGGTTGATAACCATTGCGGATGAATCGCTTGCATAATCCCTGTCGAAATAACGGCCCTCTGCTATCCTGAATTGCAGTGTTTTGTCAAGATCGTAGGAAGCGTAAAAGAAGTTATAGCTTTGCACATCATCTCCGGCAGCACCTCTCTTTTGCATTATTGTGTTGCCCATGATTATTGTTGGCAGCGAGATAGACCTGGAAACTGCTTCCACGTCCGGCATGTTCCTCAGTTCATTGTCGAATGATTCCCTCTGGGCATTTGGTATCACATAGGGTCTGTTTATCACAAGCAGGTTTTCAGGGTTAAATCCAAGGTCCTTGTTCCTGATGAATGATATCTGGCTGAACACCACTAAGGTTGATATGAGAAGTCCTATTGTTATTGTGAACTGGAAAACCACCAGTATGCCCCGGAGCATGCTGCTTTTCATTCCCTCCTGTAGCCTTCCCTTCAATATTTTGAGAGGGTCTGTGGATGCAAAGAAGAAAGCGGGGTAGCTTCCCGCTCCAAATCCCACTAAAATTATCATGGCGGCAAGAACTCCCGCAGAAATACCTAAAGGAAGGGAAGTTAATGTTATATCTTTTCCTGCAATATTGTTGAAGCCCTCAAGTGCGGCCAAAACTATGCCGATGGCTATTATAATAGATATAGCAGAAACTATAACCGACTCGGTAAGGAACTGCCCTATTAACTTAATGCGAGTTGACCCTGCCACTTTTCTTATTCCGGCTTCCTTAGCCCGTTTGGCAGAGCGGGCAGTTGAAAGATTCATGAAGTTGATAGCTGCAATGATGAGTATGAAGAGCGCTATTAGCATCAAGGCGTAAACCATTGTCAGGCTGCCTCCCACTTTCATTTCGAAGGGCATGTCCGATCTTAAATGAATATCAGTCAGCTGTTGAGTGAAATAGTTGTAACGAAATCCCATGGAAATGAGCTCTTCTAAGGGCTGCCCCATCGACTCCTCAAATTGTTTGCCGGCATGAATGATTGCCAGGTCAGTAAGGCGGGTGTCAACTTCTTCCGGATCAGTCCCTTCCTGTAGCAGAAGATAGGTGTAGAAGTTATTATCGCCCCAGGAGGTCGATTTAGAAGAAGGAAGTGTGACGAAAGAGAAGACAATGTCGAATTCGATATGGCTGTTTGAAGGCAGATCCTCGACAATACCAACCACTTCCCATGTTTGACTCCCATTCCACATCTGCACCATTTTCCCAACCGGGTTGTCATCACCAAAATAGCGGAAGGCGGTTGATCGAGTCATAACCATCTGGTTGGGCTCGTTCAGGATACTATACGGATCACCCCTTAACAGGTTGAATCCGTCGAAAATGCGAAATAATGAGGAATCCGCATAGAGGGTGTTCTTCTCAACAAATGTTTTGTCTCCGTAGCGAATATCTGGCTCGCCGCCATAGGTAAACAGTCTTGTGAAGTCGAGTATATCAGGATATTCCTCAACGGCTGTAGCTCCTATCACAACATTACTGATTGGAGCACGCATTTCGGTGTCCTGCACCCTTGCATCAAGGCATATCCTGTATATATTGTCTGCATTTGAATGGAACTTGTCGTAGCTGAGCTCATCAATTACATACAGAATGATAAGAAGTGCGCTGGCAATACCTACCGCCAGGCCAAAAATGTTGATCAGTGTGTATCCTTTCTGCGAAACCAGGTTGCGTGCAGATAATTTCAGGTAGTTAGACAACATAACTCAATAGTTAATTTTTTTTTAATTTTGAGTTATGGCATATATTTACATATACCTTTTTATCTGACGATCAGACCCTGTGATTTGTTACAGTTTCTATTTTACATCAACGATCTTTAGAAGTGTGCCGGCGGAAACATGATCGGAGAGTTCCATATTGTTCAGGAATGCCATCTCTTCCCTTCTGTCTGCAGGAACGCCATATACGCGAAAAGCTTCGATAAGGGTAATGTCATGTTCCACTTCTATTATTTTCAATCTTTCAGGCTCAACATTCAGTTTTGAGGGATCTGTCAGCCTGTTGAAGCTTGTCATGGAAGTTTCAAACCTCCCGGCGAACCTGTCAAAATCCTCTTCAGCAGAAACGCCCAGGAAGACATAGAATTTCCCTCCATATTCAATGAAATAACTGAGGATCTTAAGATTGTTCTGCTGGTCTTGCGATTCCTGGATCGCATGAACCCTGATAGCCGGCATCCCGTTTACTGTAGTTTTCCTGCTGTCGGTCACTTTCACCTCAAGCTGGTTTAAAGTATTGTTTGCAGCTTCATCAAGCGTATTTCCTTTTGCAAAGGCAAAGATCATCAAAGCGTCCCCCTCATCAGGAGCTATTCTCACCTGGAGGGGAGAGTTTTCAAGTTTCCAGTCCATAGGGAAAGGGAACATAAACTCAAGATCGGGGTGGTAGAAAACATTGTCTTCAACAAACCCCTGGCGCGGGTCCTCACCGTAAACCATCCCGTCAATAAGGTTGAGGTATCTTTCCGTATTGACCGTCCATTCCTCAATGTTTAGCGAGTCCTTCCATACTTCCGCATCCCTTCTAACATCGTCATACCTGTCGCCAGGATCGGGGTGAGTTGAAAGCCAGGTAGGGATACCGCTTTGTTCACTCTGGAGGTTCATCCTCATCAGTACACGGTAAAAATCGGCCATTTGAGCTGCATCATATCCTATTTTTGAAGCATATTCAACACCCAGCATATCGGCTTCCCTTTCGTCCGCACGGCTGAAGCTAAGGAAGAGAATCTGCATACCCACCATTGCAAGCTCGCCGTACTGCCGGAATTCCTCCGATGCTATCATTCCTCCCATCAGCAGCAATTGTCCGAGAGTCTGCTTGGTTTGCCTGCTTGCAGTGTGCCGGGCGGTAATATGCCCCATTTCATGCCCCAGCACACCGATCATTTCAGCCTCATTGTTGAATTGAGCCAGGATCCCCCTTGTGAAGTAAATATAACCTCCCGGGACTGCAAAGGCATTTATTACGGGAGAGTCAAGAATCCGGAAATGATATTCCAGTTCGGGCCGGTGGGATATCTTTCCCATCTCCCTTCCTTTCTCCTCTATAAGTGATTGCAGGGCTTCATTTTCATATAAGCCGAAGGCTGCTGTTATCTGTGGGTCATATTCTTCTCCCATTCTTATCTCCCGGCTTTCAGACATGAACATCAGCTGTCTTTTTCCTGTAACAGGATTGATTGCGCATGAAGAAAGCAGCAGAGTGAAGGCCAATATTGAAATTACCAGTGAAAATCTGTTAGTTTTCATAGATGAAGAGTTAAATGTTTTTAAACGTATCTGTAATTTACGGCTTTTTTATGTATTACGAATACTGAAAGAGACAATCTATAACAAAATTAATGGATTTCTGAAATCAATGCAAAGAAGCAATCCTTATTTTAAGACAGAAATTTTTTGTAACTTTCGTAGCCAACGATTTATTCACCAAAAATTAAAAAAAATGAGAAAATTTTTTGTCATTCCTTTAATTATTGTCCTTTTGGCAGGCTGTGGCGATGGGAGGGGGAGATTTGGCGATACTGAGCCCAACAGCAGGATAGAAGATGCCAATGAAGTTGAATTCGGAGTTCCTTTCCTTGCAACCATTTATCCTGAAGGTGACCATGACTGGTACAAGGTTGATGTAACAGAACCCGGCTACATAAGGGTGCAGGTAAGTGAAGTGCCCGATGAACTGGATCTGCAGATAGCTTTTGCACTTTTTCAGGAATGGGAAGCAAATACCGAGCACCGGATCAGGTCGTGGCATGATTTACCTGATGCACTTCCCGTGCATGAAGAAGGAACATATTATTTCGTTATGAGGGATCAGTGGAATGATGATGCGAGCGAAGAGCCCTTTCAGGTAAAAGTGGATTTTATTGAAGAGTTTGATTCTTACGAGCCCAATGACACCCCCGAAAATGCCAAAACGGTGGAATTTAGTGATGAGTTGTCATTTGCAATCTATCCGTTGGGCGACCGCGACTGGTTTAAGGTATATGCGCCAGGACAGGGATACCTGTCAGTTTCAGCCAGGGATGTTCCCGGGGATATAGACCTTCAGGTGAGGTTTTCCGAATTTGACGAGTGGGCCAGTCCACAGATAAACAGATTGAGAAACTGGGGTGATGTGCCTGATGCCTGCTTCATACCCGAAGGCGGGGAGTATTATTTAGAATTCCGCGACAACTGGGATGATTCCTATTCCCGGACCCCTTTCAGGGTCAGGATAGAATATATTGAAGAGATGGACATATATGAGCCTAATGACCATTTTACAGATGCAAAGGAGATCAGCAGGGGCGATACATTGCATGTAGCTATTTTCCCGACAGGCGACCAGGACTACTTCAAGATAAATATAAGGCAGGGCAGCACTTTGTCATTCCGGACAAGGGATGTGCCGTCAGCATTGGATCC
This sequence comes from Bacteroidales bacterium, assembly GCA_007125955.1. Lineage (GTDB taxonomy): Bacteria > Bacteroidota > Bacteroidia > Bacteroidales > PUMT01 > PUMT01. The sequence continues at coordinate 7,085 of SLCF01000104.1, forward strand.
ACAGATGCGGCTCTATGTTATCGATCCCGATGACATGAACAGTCTTGAGGCATACAGCGGATGGGAAGATCTGCCAGCAGTGTTTGATGTCGAGTCAGGCAGGGAGTATTACGTGTTGTTGCGCGACCAGTGGAACGATTCAAGTTCACCCGATCTCTTTATGATCAGGGTTGAATGATTTTTTAACAGTTAACTAGATTTTAGATAATTTAAATAGCTGAATTGCTGCCGGTTGACCAATGAAACCGGCAGCAATTTTAAGGTAGATGCTTGAAACCAGTGGTTTTGCCTCACAGGCAATGAGAATTTATATTATCATATTAACTGCAATCAAAAAATATAACTTATGAAAACAGGAATTTACATTTCACTTATACTCTTTACCGGTTGTTTGATTTTTCTACAGGGTTGTGGTGAGCGTACACAACAAAGAGATGAGGAAACCACACTTTATGGAAGCGGCCTGACCGATCCTGATGAAAAAGCATTCTTCAATAATCTTGCGCAGTATTGCGGAAAATCTTTCAGGGGTGAACAGGCTTTTATGGCTGAAGGAAGGGAAAGCTGGGAACATATGGATTTTATAATGCATGTAACGGTATGTGAGGACGACAGGATATATGTCCCTTTTCACCTTGACGACGATCATTCACGCACCTGGATGTTCCTGGTTGAGGATGGAAGACTCCGTTTCAGGCACGATCATCGTCATGAGGACGGCACTCCCGAAGAAATAACCATGTATGGAGGATATGGAAGTGGTGAGGGTTCGGCATTGCTTCAGGGTTTCCCTGCCGATGAATACACATGTGATTTGATACCCACATCATGTTATGCCGTATGGAGGGTTGAGCTGACAGAAGAACCCCAATCATTCAGTTATTTGCTATTCAGTCATGATGAACTGCTGTTCAGGGCCCGTTTTGACCTTGAAAATCCCCTCGAAGAGCAGTGATAATAAGTGTCCGGAATTTAGCAAAACATTGCTGGCTGACAGGATACAATGAGAAGGGGTTAGAGAATATCCTTGACAAACCTGCAGATATTGATCGGTTGAAGAAACAGGTTACATAGTTTAGGTGAATTAAGGAATGCTCCGGCCAACTCAATGTTCATCCGGCAATAATTATTGGAGCGCTTGCATACAACAAAACCATATCCTATAAGAATATCCACCTTTACAATGACAATGTCCTGGAATTGATACCGGTTTTCTGCATTAAGACATTATTTCCATTTATCCGTTCGGATAAATTTTAAAAAATTTTTAATGAACATTTTCGAATCGCTTTTGTTTACGTGGAAATAGTCTAAATAAAAATAATGCGCATCAAATTGCAAAGTTCTCAAATTCTTTCATTTATGCTGTATTAATATGACAGGATGACTTTTTCCTGATACGAAAAAATTGCGATAAATAGTTTGATTTTCCGGCTAAGCGCTTTTTTGATTGTTCACATAAGCGATAAGCATCACTGAAATTGATTAATGATCAGGCTTTAGCCGGTCGTATTTTAATCAGGTTTTTTGACAGTAAAGCAACTTTCAATATATAATCAAAAATTCAGGAGGATCAGCTATGGTAAACAAAAAGAAAATTAAAACATTGATGCAAGGACTACTAGTCTTGCTGTTTCTGTTTGCATGGAGTTCGGCAGTTATTGCACAACATGAACACATGCATGATGACCACCCAATCCCGGATGGCTCAGCTATAGGACATATTGATTTCAGGGTTTCCTGTGGTGAAGAGGTACGGGAGGATTTTGACTATGCACTGGGAATGATGCATCATATGATGTATGCATCTTCACGTAAAGCTTTCGAAGAAATTATTGAGAAACATCCCGATTGCGCTATGGCCTATTGGGGGGTAGCAACAACCCTGTTTCAGCCTCTATGGGGAACACGGCCAAGTGAAGAAGAACTTCAGCGGGGATGGCGAAAAATTGAAAAAGCCCGGGAGCTTGTTAATTCTGAACGTGAAAGCTATCTTATTGAATCTACTGCAGGGTTTTTCCGCGAACCGGAAACAGCCGATTTCTGGACCCGCCTGGAAGGATGGGCTGACGGGGTGAAGGATGCCCATATAGCCTATCCCGATGATCCCGATATTGCTGCTTTGTACGGGCTTTCACTGCTTACCCTTGCCCAGCGTGTTGAAGGTGAAGAGCGGGATAATATTCATGATGAAGCAGAAGAGATTCTCCGGTCTGTTTTTGAAGAGATACCCAACCATCCGGGGGCAATACATTACAGCATTCATGCGACAGATGTTGACGGTCGTGCTGAAAATGCCCTTGACATGGTAGAGGTATATGGTGAAATTGCCCCGGAAGTGCCCCATGCGCTCCACATGCCGTCTCATATATATGTGCGGCTTGGCGACTGGCCTGAGGTAATTGACTGGAATATAGCTTCTGCTTTTGCTGCCCTTGAGCACCCTCTGGATGGTGCCGAATCACATCACTACGTCCATGCTATAGACTACCTGGTTTATGCCTGGCTGCAGAAAGGCGAGGTTGAAAAGGCCGAATTTTATTTCAGGGATGCCCGGAACAAAAGCAGGCATCAGGAATCCTTTGTCAGTGCATTTCATATGGCCGCCATACCGGCAAGACTTGCTGTCGAGCAGCGTGACTGGGAGCGTGCGGCAGCACTCGAACCGCGGGTACCCGAATACCTGCCATGGGATCAGTCACCGTGGGCAGAAGGGTTAACATGGTTTGCACGTGGTCTGGGCGCAGTTCATACCGGTAATACGGAAGATGCATTTACAGCCGAACAGCGTCTGAGGGAGCTTCAGGAAGCTGCCAGGGAGGCAGATGATCT
>SLCF01000134.1 GCA_007125955.1 Bacteroidales bacterium
CTGCTTGTAGCGGAAAGAGTGGGCGAAGATGCCTGGGTTGGTAGAAATGCCGGGGAATCACTTCATAAGGGATTTGAAGGTGAATTTCAGCTGATCCTCTTCCGCAGCAGCGATTCGGGACCGGGGGTATGGTGGGAACCGGATGAAGTTATTCTGACTCCCAACCTGACCCTTAATAATTTCAGGTTCACCGATTTTACAGATGAGGGGGTTGATTATTCCGGCAACCTGTTGCCGGGAATTCCTGACATGGTTGTTAATACAGGGATTTATGGATCATTGAAAGGGGGATTGTATGCAAACCTCAATTTCAGGTTTGTAGGCAAGATTCCCATGAATGATGCAAATAACCGTTTTTATGAAGGTCATAATGTGATAAATGCAACTTTGGGTTTTAAAACAACGATATCAGATAATTTTGAGACCGATGCATTTCTATTTGCAGGAAATATTACCAACAACAAATATGCCTCCATGATCCTGATAAATGCCCCTTCTTTTAATGATACCCCCCGCCGTTATTACTACCCGGGCAATCCGCTGAATTTTTCGGCAGGTATAAAGATCAGCTACAGGTTTAACTAGTCACTTACAACCATATGCTTCAGGGTTCACTTCACCGCACTCTTGCACAATATTGCAATTATTTGAATTTGTACCATAATTTGTAACATTCAAATTTATTCAGCGTCTTATTGGTAAAAACCGGACCACATTCATGCCAGGCGCACACAAAGTGTATGAGGCAATAGAGGGTGAAGTGGTAAAATGGCTTACAGGAAAGTGCTTCTAAAACAGCCACAAGCCATATGATAACCGTTGCAACCATTAAAAAGGGAGATAAAATTATTATGAAATTTTTTACTTTTTTGATATTTACAGCCATTTTATTTAGCGGATTTATACAAAGCAATAACAAAGAACCGGAAAAAAGTATTTACCCGCACTACGACATTCGCCTGAGTATAGACCCCCGGGCACATGAAATTAAGGTTAACGGAAGCATAGAACTAAACCTGAGTCTTGTTAACGATGATACATTAACTTTTTATCTGGACCGGGGCATGGATGTTACTTCTTTTGAATTAAACGGGAAAGATATTGCTATAGTTGACACAAGCCGCTCTGATAACAGGTTTATGCCAATGGCAAGAAAAATATTCATAGATATGAGTGCTCTTTCACAAGATGACAAAATTTCCACGATAACTTTTTCTTACTATGGAAAGGTAAGCGAACTACCGGAAATGTACCCCAACAGAATCGGGCCTCAATGGACTGAAATGGGTTTGTATTACCCGTGGTTTCCATTTAGCATAAATCAACTGAGATCATTTACCTACAACCTGGCTGTTGAAGCCCCTGACCAATATGAAGTTCTTGGATTGGGCGGCTTGGAAAAAAAGAATGGTTATACCGAAATCAGGAACAACACACCTACCTCCGATATAGTTGTGTGCTTATCCAAAGAGGTTAAAGTTAACTCATCTGAAATCGGAGAAAATAAAATAAAAATATTTTATCATAGTTTTGATTCAGCCATGGTAAAGGACATTGCAGAAAGCATTTCCATGATGATAGGCCAATACAATGAGTGGTTCGGAAAGAAAAACAATGATATTTCAATGATTGAATCCCGACGGAAGATCGGAGGCGGCTATGCCAGAACAGGAGGCGTTGTTTTGTCCGGTTTGGACAGGGAAAAATTCTATAAAGATATTATCAGCTATGAAAAATATTTCGCCCATGAGTTTGCGCATTTATGGTGGTATAAGGCCGACGTAAACACCTGGGAAGACTGGATTAATGAGAGCTTTGCAGAATACAGTGCCCTTATGATTATCCGCAAAAAACACGGACATGAAGCCTTTGATAACATTATTGAGCGTAAAAGGGAAACCATAGAAGACACACCACCCATTTGGGGCTCTGACCGTATGGGTGAAGATAATGAGATTGTACAGAAAGTGCTTTATAACAAAGGGCCCATTATATTATATGAGCTGGAAGAAAATATTGGTTATAAAGAGTTTGTAAAATTTTGCAGCAAACTCATTACTAACAATATAAGTTCAACTTCGGGATTGTTGGAATTACTTGAAACTACTAACGGAAAAGATGTTTCCGAATCTTTCGAAAAGATGTTGAAAACAATATAATTAAACAGTTTTTATAATTGTTCCGGGATAAAAGCAAATTTTTGATTAGAAATTTAAGTTTTAGATTTCCTGGTTTTAATGCTGTCCGAATCTGAATTTAAGTTTAATTATTTTCCCTTTTTTCAACCTCTTCCGGTTTTATCAAAAATATGGCTTCCGGATAAGGCATGACAGATAGTTATTAAACATTTGTTATGTCTGATTTGTTGTATATTTAAAATAAGGTTGTTAAATTTTAAATAATATTTGATATGGATTTGGGCAAAAAAAAATGCAAACCTTGTGAAGGAGAAGAAACTCCAATGGACAAAAAGGATATTGAGAAATACCTGCCGGAGATAAATAAAGAATGGCGGGTTGTGGATAACAAAAAAATCACCAGGGAGTTCAAGTTTGTCAATTTCAGGCATGCAATGGATTTTGTGAAAAATGTAGCTGACCTGGCAGAGGATGAAGGCCACCACCCTGATATGCACATATTTTACTCCAGGGTTGTGATCGAACTCTCAACACACGCAATCAACGGTTTGTCTGAGAATGATTTCATTCTTGCCTATAAGATCGATCAGCTGTAAATTCAGCTCTTTGAGCAGAAGGTGTTTTTTACAACTATAAAAACCGCCTTAGTGCTTCTGTCAAATACTTCGGCAGGAGGTTTGTTTGTTTTGCAGGCTGAAGCCATGAAAATACATTTTGTGAAGAAAAAATCATTACAGTTATGTTTATTAATATTCTTATAACAACAGTCATAATCCTTGCAATCATATTAATTGCACTGGGAATTAAAATGTGGTTCGATCCGGATGCGGAATTTACAGGACATTCATGTGCACTTGAAAGCGGTCACACCGATAATGATGGTACATGCTACAAGTGCCAGTTGACTAATCTGGAAGATTGTCCGGAAAGCGATAAAGATGCTTCACAAAGAGGAAACAAATAACTTAATTTAAAAAGTAGAAAAATGAAACTTATCAAAGCATATATAAGTGTTTACAAAGAGATACTTTCTTTCTCCTGTTCACTGCGAAGAAGATAAAACCTCTTTTAAAAATGGCCAAGCAAGAACACCACAGTAGTCACAGCAAACACGAAGACCATGGTGGTCACGGTAAACATGAAAACCACAGTGGTCACGACAAGCATGAGGGCCACAGCCCTGCGATGTTTCGGGACAAATTCTGGCTCTCTTTCATACTTACTGTTCCTGTAGTTTACTGGTCGGTACACATCCAGCAACTGCTGAGCTACCAGGCACCTGAATTCACCGGTTCGGATTGGATTCCGGCAGTGCTGAGTACGGTAATTTTTCTCTACGGAGGGGTGGTATTTCTAAAGGGAGCATTGCACGAACTGAAAGACCGCCTGCCGGGCATGATGACCCTGATATCATTGGCCATCACGGTGGCTTTCCTTTTCTCATGGGTTGTACAAGGTGGATTCATCGAAGCTGAGGCTCTTTGGTGGGAGTTGTCCACCCTGGTTACAATCATGCTCCTGGGTCATTGGATTGAGATGCGTTCAATCTCACAGGCCCAGGGAGCGCTCCAGGAGCTTGCAAAACTTTTGCCGGATACTGCAACACTTGTTACAGATCAGGGAGAGGAAACGGTTTCGGTTGATGAATTGCGCAAAGGTGATATCGTGTTGATCCGTCCGGGCGAACGTGTGCCGGTAGACGGGTTGATCAAAAAGGGAGAAAGTGCCCTGAATGAGGCAATGATAACCGGGGAGTCAAAGCCTTCAAAAAAGAAAGAGGGAGATGAAGTGATCGCCGCAACCATTAACGGCGAAGGCTCTCTGCGAGTGGAAGTTACAGGAACCGGTGATGAGACCAAACTCTCCGGTATCATGCGACTTGTCTCTGAAGCCCAAAAATCCAAATCCAGATCACAGCATTTGGCTGACCGTGCTGCCCGGATACTGACAGGTGTTGCCATCCTTGCCGGTGTTCTCACCCTGGTGGTCTGGCAGTTTCTGGGTGCCACCATTGACTTCTCCATAATCCGGATGGTTACGGTACTGGTCATTGCCTGCCCGCATGCCCTGGGACTGGCCGTGCCTCTGGTTGTAGCCATCTCTACAACCAGGGGAGCCCAAAACGGTCTCCTGGTACGAGACAGACGAGGACTGGAGGAAGCACGGCATCTGAATACCGTAATTTTTGACAAGACAGGAACCCTGACGCTTGGGGAATTTCGTGTTGTGCAGATGTCCGTGGCCGAAGATGAATCGGAAGAAGAGATGCTTCGTGTTGCAGCTGCGGTTGAATCGGAGTCCGAACATCCCATTGCCCAGGGTATTGTGAAAACAGCGCAGGATCGAAAGCTGAAGGTGCCGCCAGCAGAAGGCTTCCGGGCAGTGACAGGCAAGGGAGTTGCTGCATCAGTAAAGGGTAGCGAATATTATATGGGCGGACCTGCAATGCTGAAGGATGAAAATGCACAGGTGCCTGAATTGCTTCGAAAAGCAGCTGAGACAGCCGCCGGTCAGGGACAAGCCGCCATTTATCTGCTCCGGGCAGGAAAAGCCCTGGCGGTTTTTGCCGTTGCAGATGCCATTCGGGAGGAGAGTCGTGAGGCGATTCGTGCGCTGCACGACCGGCACATCGAGGTGGCTATGCTCACCGGCGACTCGAATGCCGTAGCACAGGCCGTGGCCAATGAACTGGGAATCGATACCGTGTTCTCACAGGTTCTTCCGGAGGATAAAGCATCCAGGGTAGAAGAACTGCAAAAACAGGGTAAAAAAGTCGCAATGGTGGGCGACGGGGTCAACGATGCCCCTGCACTTGCCACAGCCGATATAGGTATTGCTATCGGCGCAGGAACTGACGTTGCTGTGGAGGCCGGACATATAGTACTTGTACGGTCCGATCCTCGCGATATCCCTCGAATCATTTCTCTATCCGGCGCCACCTACCGTAAGATGCTTCAAAACTTGTGGTGGGCGGCAGGGTATAATATCTTTGCCATTCCCCTGGCAGCGGGCGTACTCGCCGCATGGGGCATACTGCTTACACCAGCTGTCGGCGCAGTACTTATGTCGGCAAGCACGGTAATCGTGGCAATCAACGCCCAATTTCTAAAGAGGGCACAACTGTAACGAAAAAAAATCCTGTCATTTTAATATTAACTGTCAGATAAAGTCTTTCTAAATTTGTATTTAGTAAAATCATAAAATGTGACTGACAAGGCGAAACTGTGAGGGCGCTTTATTAACAGTGGAGGTGTAACTACGAAGAATCCCCGTTTCTGCTGTAAGATCATACAGGAGGCAGTGGTTCTTATCCTTGCTGAACAGCAACTTTGCATAGTTTGGCAAATATGTTATCTGCGATGTTTTTTATAAAGGGTTATTGGATTTTAAAAAAAAGAAAGCAGTTATGTTTATTAATATTCTTATAACAACAGTCATAATCCTTGCAATTATATTTATTGCACTTGGAATTAAAATGTGGTTTAAGAAGGATGCAGAATTTACAGGTCATTCATGTGCTCTTGGCAGCGGTCAAACCGATAATAGTGCATGCCCTAGGTGCCAGTTGACTAATCTGGAAGATTCTCCGGAAGGAGATAGAGTTGCATCTCAAAAGAGGAGAAAAAAAAGTAAATGAAACTTATTAAAGCATATATAAGACAAAGGAACCGCATTGAAGCAGGCAGGGAATTGTTGTATGACCTTTGTTGAGTGTGAAGGAACGGACAATTATTATGAACCAAAATAAATAGGAGGTAATTATGTTTCACGGAATGAGCGATCACATGTGGGGAATGGGCTGGGGCTGGATAATAGGATTATTAATCCTTATTGTTGTAATTTTTTTTATAGTAAGAATGGTTAACCAGAATAATCAGCAACAAGGAAGCGCCAAAACACCCCTTGACATTTTAAAGGAAAGATATGCAAAAGGTGAAATAGATAAAGAAGAGTTTGAAGAGCGAAAGAAAGATTTATTATAAAATCAATAATTGCGGCATGAAGAATAAAGCAGGTCATGATCATTACCACAAACATCCTAATGAACATAATCAACATCATGAACATGGCTCCCACAGAAGCCATTCCTGCCACCATGCCGTAATAAGCCTGTAAAAATGAACAGGAAACAGTTATTTTTGTGATGATTGATGATAAGAATAAACCGGCAAACTATATGATTATGAAGTATTATATTGGAAAAGTGTTGAACACAGATTTTGAAACTGCTGTTTCAAAAACAAAAGAAGCCCTGCAAAAAGAAGGCTTTGGGGTATTGTCGGAAATTGACATCCATGAAAAACTAAAAGAAAAACTGGATGTTGATTTCAGAAAGTATAAAATACTCGGAGCATGCAATCCTCCTTTGGCTCACGAGGCTTTACAAATAGAAGATAAAGTTGGCACTATGCTGCCTTGTAATGTTATTGTGCAGCAACTAGATGAAAAAAGGGTTGAAATTGCGGCCGTTGACCCTTTAGCTTCTATGAAGGCAATAGAAAACGAGGAATTAACTAAAATAGCAAAGAAAGTGAAGGAAAAACTGGAAAATGTTATATCAATTTTAACTTAACGAACTACAACTGGGCAGTACCTCCCCCAAATCCCCCAATAACGATTTCATCAATTTAAATATAACATCTTCGGACTGATTTTCGATCACTTCTTCAATCATACCATTGCTATTTACACTGGCGAAAAGTTCTGCCAATCATGTTTGGCCGGATTCAAAAGCACTCCCTGGATATCTTATATTATGAGAAATGATACCATCGAATATCATCAATTGATTTCAGCTTTAAAGTTCTAAGCATTCGGTGTAGTAAGTATTGATAAAGAATTCGGCGATATCTGTTTTTGGGAGTAAAACTTTTCTATGATTACCCAAGAAGCTTACCCCATAACTGGAAAACGAAGAAAAGTGCCGGAAAAAATTCTGCAACTCAGATTTAGTATCGTATTTACCTGTTTTGTAATCCGCAGAAAGAGCGTTGGAATTTGTTCAAAGAAACCCAATCACCTTAAGTAATTTTGGAATTATATGGAATAATGCCGAAATTGCAGTAGGTAAACGGGTTCCGTTTAAATTAATCCAACAAGTCTGGAAAATAATTGGAGTGTCAGCTCAGTTTATATTAAAGCATCATGAGAAAGTCAACAGCTAAAGACAATAAGGAGAAAAATTCCAAAAAAAAGGGATCAAATATAACAGAGGAATTATATGCCTCTGAGCTCCGTTATCGCAGCTTGTTTGAATCGACAAAAGACGGGATTCTGATCCTCGATGCCGAAACCGGGAATATTATAGATGTTAATCCCTTTTTAATTGATTTGCTGGGCTATTCAAAAAAAGAATTTATTGAAAAATCAATCTGGGAAATAGGGTCTTTTCAGGATATCTACCAGAACAAAGAGAAATTTCTTGAATTGCAACAAAAAGAATATGTTCGCTATGATGATTTACCGATTATTACTTCAGATGGACGTGAAATTCATGTTGAGTTCGTTAGCAACGTTTATTTAGTTGATAGTAATAAATTTATTCAATGCCAAATACGCGATATCACTGCAAGAAAAGAGACGGAAGCGGTTCTCGAAAAAACCAGGAAAGAACTCGCGGGGATTAAAAGAACCGCAGATGAATTAAATAAATTCACTGAAGATGTAATCGATACGGTACGGGAACCATTACTTGCCATTGATAAAGATTTAAGGGTAATAAAAGCCAGCCGATCATTCTATAAATTTTTCAAAGTAACCGCCGGAGAAACAATTGGTAAGCTTATATATGAATTGGGAAATCACCAATGGGATATTCCAAAACTGAAAGAATTGCTGGAAAAAATCATTCCGGAGAAAAATTCCTTTGATAATTATGAGGTGGAACACAACTTTTCTGCCATCGGTAAACGGGTGATGCATTTAAATGCACGTCAGGTAAAAAGGGCATTTGGGAAAGAGAAGGTAATTCTACTTGCCATTGAGGATATTACTGAACGAAAAGGCAAAGAAGATCTCTTAAAAGAAACACATCGAGCAACAAGTGACTCATTAAACGTCCTGTTAAACCTTATGCACGCACCAATTGTTATATGGGACACTTCCATGATAATAAGACGGTTTAATCACAAATTTGAACAGCTGACCGGGTATGATTCGACTGAAGTTGTCGGTAAAAAAATTGATCTTCTTTTTCCAAAGGATAAAATTGACATAACAGTTGAATTGCTAAAAAATAATCTTAACGATGACCAAGAAGTTTCTGAGATAAATATTTTAACTAAAGACAATAATGTCAGGACAGTCTTGTGGATTTCTTCCCGTATTCTTGATGAAGAAGGAAATAATATTGTTGCAACAATATCACAGGATATAACAAGTCGCAAGCTCCTGGAGGATAAGTTGAGTCTTTTGGAAACCCGCTACCGCCGCCTTTTTGAGTCGGCTAAAGACGGAATTATTATCCTCGATGCCGAAACCGGGAAGATTGTTGACGTTAATCCGTTTTTAATTGATTTGCTGGGCTATTCAAAAAAAGAATTTATTGAAAAATCAATCTGGGAAATAGGCTCTTTTCAGGATATCTACCAGAACAAAGAGAAATTTTTTGAATTGCAACAAAAAGAATATGTTCGCTATGATGATTTGCCGCTTATTACTTCAGATGGACGTGAAATTCATGTTGAGTTCGTTAGCAATGTTTATTTAGTAAACAATAATAAGATTATTCAATGCAATATCCGCGATAATACCGAGAACTGGCAAATAAAAAACCAGATTGTCGAAAACGAAGAGAAATTCAGGACAATTACCGAGAACTCCGCTGATGCAATTTTTATTACTGATAAAAAAGGTAAATACTTATATGTCAATAAACAGGCTGTTGATTTACTTGGTTATTCGAAAGAAGAATTACTTACTTTTACAATTGCCGATATATCACCTAAAAACAGGATAGAGGAGTATTTTAAAATCTTTCAGCAACTGTTTATAACCGGCAGTTCCTATTCCGAGATAGAACTTGTGAAGAAAGACGGGAGCTATGTTGATACAGACCTTAATGCCGTTCTGCTGCCTAATGGATGGATTTACGGCAGTTGCCGCGATATTTCAGAACGGAAAAAATTAGAAAACGAATTGATTAAAGCCAAGGAAAGCGCCGAAGAAAGCGACCGCCTTAAAACCGCTTTCCTGAACAATGTTTCGCACGAAATCAGAACACCCATGAATGCTATAGTGGGCTTTTCAGGTTTTCTTAACGACCCCGATTTGGAACCAGAAAAACGTAACCATTATACCGATATAATCATACAGAGCAGTGACCAGTTGCTTGCCATTATTGATGATATATTTAGCATTGCCTCTATTGAGGCTGGGGAGGAAAAAATTCAGGAAAATGAAATCAACATTAATTTAATATGTAACCTTCTAAAAGAACAATTTTTCCAAAAAGCCAATGATAAGAATGTTGCGCTTAGTCTGAAAACCGATCTGCCCGATGATGAGGCAATTATTATGACCGATGTAACCAAATTAACGCAAATCACCAGCAATCTTATAGACAATGCTCTTAAATTTACCCAACAGGGTTATGTC
>SLCF01000061.1 GCA_007125955.1 Bacteroidales bacterium
TAGATTATTTTAAAGAAGTGTTATCCAGATAATTTATCCTGACTGCAGCTCGTTTCAGTAGCTGCTTTCCGGGAAATGATCGGGGATAATGAAATATATATTATCATCTAACCATAATTAATATTATGAAAGGAATAGTTTTAGCCGGCGGATCAGGCACCAGACTTTATCCGGTTACCAAAAGCATTTCAAAACAGATACTGCCTTTATATGATAAACCTATGATTTATTATCCCATATCTGTGCTGATGCTTGCAGGTATAACCGAGATCCTCATTATTTCAACTCCTCGCGATCTTCCTCTCTACAGCGATTTACTGGGAGACGGTAGTCAGCTGGGACTTAAGTTTTTTTATGCCGAGCAGCCGACGCCGGGCGGACTGGCACAGGCATTTATAATAGGCAGGGAATTTACAGGTGACGATAATGTTTGCCTGGTGCTTGGCGACAATGTGTTTTACGGTCACGGCCTGGGCGAAATACTTTCCGCCTCATACAGGCTTAAGGACGGGGCGCTTGTATTCGGTTATTATGTAAAAGAACCCGGCCGTTACGGGGTGGTTGAATTTGACGCGACAGGTGAGGTACTCAGTATAGAGGAAAAACCTTCAAAACCAAAGTCAAATTATGCCGTAACCGGGCTCTATTTCTACAGCAACGATGTATTGGAAAAAGCGGAAAAGTTAAAACCCTCTTCCCGCGGGGAGCTGGAGATAACAGATCTTAACAGACTTTACCTTGAAGAAGGACGGTTACGCGTACAACTGCTTGGAAGGGGAATGGCATGGCTTGATACCGGAACACATGAAAGTCTTCTTGAGGCCTCAAATTTCATTCATACCATCGGGAAGCGTCAGGGGCTCAAGATAGCTTGTATTGAAGAGATAGCCTATAACAGGGGACTGATTGACAGGGAACAGCTTGTATATCTTGCCGGACTTCACGGGAAGAGCGGTTACGGTGATTATTTACTTAAGGTGGCTGATGGACATTAAATAATTAGATATTATGAAAGTAAAGGAAGTTGGGATACCCGGACTTATGCAGGTGGAACCTGTTGTTTTTGAAGATGAGAGAGGGTATTTTTTTGAAAGCTACAATGAAGAGAGATTTGCACAACATGGAATCGGCTGCAGGTTTGTGCAGGACAACCAGTCACGTTCAGTAAAAGGGGTTGTCAGGGGATTGCATTACCAGATTGAGCCGCACGCCCAGACAAAGTTGCTCAGGGTAATTGAAGGGAAAGTGCTTGATGTTGCTGTTGATTTAAGGGCAAATTCCCCTGCATACGGCAAATGGTATGCGATTGAGATCAGTGCTGAAAACCGCAGGCAGTTGCTTGTTCCAAAAGGATTTGCGCACGGATTCACGGTTCTTTCCGATTATGCAACCGTTTTTTACAAATGCGACAGCTTCTATAACCCCGGATCTGAAAGAGGAATAAGATTTAACGATGAGTTTCTGGGGATAGACTGGAAGGTGCCTTCCGGGGAAGCTGTAATATCGGAAAAGGACAGCCGGCTTCCATCTTTTCACGAAGCTGAGAAGAACTTTGTATTCGCGTCCGGCGGTTGACATGAGGGTATCACAACAGTATTATAAACCCGCAAATGATTTTTTTAAAAAATAACCATAGATGAAGACTGTATTGGTAACCGGTGCGAACGGACAACTGGGGAAAGAGATAGGCAAACTGTCAGCTGCTTTGCCCGGTTTGCCCCCTATTGTCTGCACTACTCGAAAGGAACTCGATATAACAAGTGCCGGAGACGTGGAAAAATTTATTGACGGCAGCAATATAGAATTTTTAGTGAACTGTGCTGCATACACCAATGTAGATCTGGCAGAAAAGGAAAAGGAGAAAGCTTTCCTTGTAAATCACGATTCTGTAAGAAACCTTGTTTCTGCTGCCGGCAGGAAGGATATTCATATCATTCATATTTCAACGGATTATGTATTTGACGGAAAATCGAATATCCCCTACAGGGAGGAGGATGTTGCCGCACCTCTTTCGGTTTACGGGATGAGTAAGCTGAAAGGGGAAAAGGAGGTTTTGAAATACGCAAAAGGAATGATCATCCGCACATCATGGCTTTATTCATCTTCAAAAGGCAATTTTTTTTCAACCATGCTCAGGCTCGGAAGGGAAAATGAAGAGGTACGGGTTGTATTTGACCAGACAGGTTCTCCGACATTTGCCGGTGACCTCGCCGGGGCAATTATGAAGATAGTAGCAGGAATTTCCGGGGATCAGACCGGTTTCAGTCCAGGGATATTCCATTATGCAAACGAAGGAGTCTGCAGCAGGTATGACCTTGCTGTGGAGATCATGAAGGCGGCCGGAATGGATTGCCGGGTGGTTCCGGTTGAAAGCGACAGTTTTCCGGTCCCTGCGGCACGCCCCCATTACAGTGTATTGAACAAGTCAAAGATAAAAAGGTTATACTCAATAAACATCCCTCACTGGAGGGAAAGTCTTTTAAAATGTACAACTGAAGTCAATATTTAAAATAATGTTTTATGGAAGATATCTCAAAAATTGCAAAGGAAAGAGCAGAATACTGGATGACAAGTGTTTTTGATAAGGAAACCAGGGCTCAGGTAAAAAAGATGTTTGAAGAGGATGAAACCGGACTTATCGATGCATTTTACCGCCATCTTGAGTTTGGCACCGGGGGATTGCGGGGAGTTATGGGTCCCGGCACCAACAGGATAAACATCTATACCATTGGTATGGCAACCCAGGGGCTGGTGAATTATCTCAAGAAGCAGTTTGCCGGAAGCGAAAAGGTCAGTGTGGCAATTGCATACGATACCAGGAACAACAGCCGGCTGTTTGCAGAAACGGCTGCAGGAATAATTGCAGCCAATAACTGCAATGTTTATTTGTTTGACGATTTCAGGCCCACACCCGAGTTATCCTATGCCATAAGGCATTTTGGATGCCATGCCGGGATTGTCATTACCGCTTCCCATAATCCCAAAGAGTATAACGGCTATAAGGTTTACTGGGAAGATGGAGGACAGATAATACCTCCGCATGACAAGTCCATTATTGATGAGGTTAAAAAGATATCAGGACCGGAGCAGGTAAGGTTTGACGGTGATAAAAAGCTTATAAGGAGAGTGGGAGAGGAGCTTGATAAAAGGTATCTCAAAGACATAGCCGGACTGTCGTTGTCGCCTGGTGTTATAAAAAAACAGAAAAGAATGAAAATTATCTACACTGCTCTGCACGGTACCGGTGTAAATCTTATTCCAAAAGCTATCAGAAAATTCGGATTTGAAAATGTTGAAACTGTCCCTCAACAGGATGTGCCCGATGGAAATTTCCCAACGGTAGTCTCCCCGAATCCCGAAGACCCCGCCGCATATGAATTGGCACTGGAAAAGGCACGTGAGACAGACGCATCAATTGTGATGGCTACCGATCCCGATACTGACAGGGTAGGTGTTGCAGTAAGGGATACTGATGGCAGTTACAGGTTGCTTAATGGTAATCAGACTGCTGCTATTTTGATTTATTACCTGCTTGAAAAATGGAAGGAAAAAGGAAGGCTCAGGGGCAATGAATACATTGTTAAAACCATTGTTACTTCAGATCTTATAAGCGACATTGCAGAAAAGTACGGTGTTGAATGTTACAATGTGCTGACTGGGTTTAAATATATAGCCGGAGTGATGAAAAAGATGGAAAATGAGAAAACTTTCATTGCCGGATGCGAGGAAAGTTACGGTTACCTGGCGGGTGATTTTGTACGGGATAAGGACGCGGTTATTTCAAGTGCGCTTATTGCCGAGATAGCTGCATGGATGGCAGACCGGGGTCAAACGCTGTTCGACCTGCTCACAGATATTTATCTTGAGTTCGGACTGTACCGGGAGATACTTGTATCACTCGAGAAAAAAGGGCAAAGCGGGGCGAAGGAGATCGCCTCCATTATGGAAAGGTTCAGAAGCTCTCCGCCCGATTCTATAAGCGGTTCTGATGTGATGCAGGTAAATGATTACCTTAAGCAAAAATCCTTTGATGCCATTAGTCAGCTGAGGCACACAATAGATCTGCCCAGATCGAATGTGTTGCAGTTTTTTCTGAGGGACGGCACAAAGATATCAGTCCGCCCCTCCGGTACTGAGCCGAAGATCAAGTTTTACTTCAGTGTGAATGACAAGCTGGGGAACAGGGGGGATTATGAAAAGGTAAATTCCCGGCTTGAGGGAAAGCTGGAATTATTATGCAGGGAGTTCGGTGTTAAATAATTTGTGTTACGGCCGGTCTTTTGCTGTTAGTACTTCCTTTTAACCTTGTAAAATAATAATAAAATATATAAAAACGCCATGATATGAAGACATACAGGAAAGAATTGTGGTTCAACACAACAAAGCGCCGTGAACTGATCAACATCACGCCGGATGTGCAGCAATGCCTTAACGAAAGCGGAATAAAGGAGGGCCTTCTTCTTTGCAACTCAATGCACATAACCTCAAGCGTATTTATTAACGATGATGAGTCGGGTTTGCACAACGACTTTGAGAAGTGGCTTGAAAAGCTGGCTCCCGAAAAACCTTATTCCCAGTATCGCCACAACGACGGTGCTGAGGACAATGCTGACGGCCATCTTAAGCGGACCATTATGGGCAGGGAAGTTGTGGTGGCAGTAACCAACGGGTCACTTGATTTCGGACCTTGGGAGCAGATTTTCTACGGGGAGTTTGACGGCATGCGAAGAAAAAGAGTTTTGGTTAAGATAATCGGGGAATAGTTTTTTCACAGTTCGCCAAAAAAATCGTCCCTGAAGTTAACCAGGTACAGTTTATCTGTTGCCCTTGTGAATGCAGTGTAAAGCCACCTCAGGTATTCGGTGCCAAGCATATCTTCACGGAAAAACCCCTGGTCAATGAATACGTTTTTCCATTGCCCACCCTGGGCTTTGTGGCATGTGACCGCATAAGCGAATTTTACCTGCAATGCGTTAAAGAAAGGGTCTGAGCGCACCTTTTCGTACCTTCTTCTTTTTTGGGGCAGATCAGCATAATCTTCCATTACGCTGTAGAACAGTTCCTTTCCTTTTTCATTTCCAAGAGACGCCGTTTCGGAATGGAGAGTGTCGAGCATCAGCTTAACATCTGTTTCCAGGTTGTCATGTTCAATAAGTCGAACAGTGGCATCGGCAAACCTGAAACCGTAAAGCTCGCTGTACTTTTTGATATTCATTATCTCTATTATATCCCCGTTGGCAATAAAACTTGTGGTTTCGCTTTCTTCAAGCCAGTAATAGTTGTTTTTTACAGCCATCATCAGGTCTCCCGGGGCTATCTCAGATTCCTTTTCAAGTATCTGGTTCCTTATTCCCTGGTTGTATTTGTTTGCCATTTTATTGGATCTGTTGATAACTATCGTCTCCTCCGGAGTATCCCTGTAATATGCGGATGACAGCAATTCAACCAGGTCGGCACCGTTTATCCTTTCAATGTCATTATAGCTGTTCAGGTTAATTTCCGGTATAACCGGAAAATCAGAAGATATCAGGCATCTTATTTTTGTAGCGTTGAAGAGTATTCCAGAGTCCTCTGCCTGCCTTATCACCTCACTCAGGAAGAAAGTTTGAACCGGATAACCCGATCCTTCCAGGTACTTTTCATCGAGTGCGGGACTTATGTTAAGTCCGACAGGCGGAAGCTGTGCGGTATCTCCTACAAGTACAAGCTTACATTTTTTGTTGTTGAAAACATATTTCAGCAGGTCGTCCAGTAAATTTCCGCTTCCGAACATATCCGAGTCAATTGACCTGTTGCCGATCATTGATGCCTCATCAACAATAAAAAAAGTGTGGGAGTTGAGGTTTCTGTCAAGTGCAAACTTCCCGAAAGCGTCGGCTGAAGATTTTTGCCGGTATATTTTTTTATGTATGGTGTATGCTTTTTGTCCTGAGTAGGATGAGATCATTTTGGCAGCCCTTCCGGTAGGAGCGAGTAAAACCGAATTGATACCTGTCTCGCTGAGAGTGTTTACAAGTGAACTGATAAGAGTCGTCTTCCCTGTTCCGGCAAAACCTTTCACAAGCAAAATGCTCTCCTCCCGCGATAAAATGTAATCCGGCAGATGCATCATCAGTTTTTTCTGACTTTCAGTTGGAGTGTGGCCCAGTTTTTGAGTTAATATGGATAGAATATGGGTTCTTAACATTATATTAAATTATTTTAATTGCTTTTTCAGGGGTTAAAATTATTTTTTTTTTTACATTTGCATGCAAACTTTAAATTTAAAAAACGCAGGAGATGAAAACAGTAATTCAAATTGTTTTAGCAATTGCCATTGTTGTTCTTGGTTACATGCTTATAGAAAGCATAATGGCACCTATTCGTTTTCAGGAGGAACAAAGCAGAAGATATGACAGGACAATTGAACGCCTGAAAAACATAAGGACGGCTCAATTGGCTTATCGATCACAATACGGCAGTTTTACCGGAAGTTTTGATACTCTGATTGATTTTGTTAAATATGATTCATTCAGGGTTGTAAGGTCGGTAGGTGATTTTGACGACTCTGCAGCTGTAGCCCGAGGCGAGGTTTACAGGGATACCGTTTTAATCAGCGTTCGCGACTCGATATTTCGTACCGGATTTCCGGTAGATTCTTTACGTTATGTACCATTTACAGAAGGCAGGGAAGAGTTTTTCCTGGGATCAGGTGAGGTAATGACAGGATCGGGGCTTGCGGTAAAGGTTTTCGAAGCACATGTACACAATGACGTCTTGCTTCACGGACTTGACCGTCAGATGGTTGTCAATATGAATGACCAGCGTACAAGAAGAGACCAGTTCCCCGGACTGAAGGTGGGCGATCTTGAAAGGCCGACAAATAATGCCGGTAACTGGGAGTAGAAGTATCAGTATGGATCTGACCCTTATAGACGAGACATTTGATTTAAGTATAACCGAGAATTATAATATATCCATTCAGGCTTCCCTGAATGGATATTCTTTTTCAATACTTGACAAGAGGCGCAATAAGTATATATTGTTAAGAAATCAGGGTTTCAACCAGCAACTTACAGAGGAAGAGCTTGCTGCAAAGTTGGGCGATGCGTTGCGGGAAGATGAGCTTCTTACACGTGTATACGGTTCAGTTTCATTTGTCTATTTATCAGGTCGCTATACAATTGTGCCTGAATCACTGTTTGATACGGAAAACCTGAAGGCTTACTTTTCATTCAACCAGGAGCTCTTTGAAACCGATAAATTGTATTACAATAATGTAAAAGCGGCCGGTGCAGTTATAATATTTGCTATTCCTGTTGAACTGACTGAAAAGTTGACCGACTGGAACGGCAAGGTAAAATTTTACAGTCAGATAGCCCCTTTTGTTGAAAACTTTGTAACAAATTACGGGGAAAAGGATGACAAGTACAAAGTGATGGTGAACTTACATCCCGGCTTTACAGATATTGCTGTTTTGAAAGGCAACTCTCTGAAACTATGCAACTCTTTCGGATGTAAAAACGAAAAGGATTTTATCTATTTCCTGCTATATGTTTTCGAGCAGCTAAGGCTCAACCAGGAGGACACACAGGTGTTTATTGCCGGTGATATTCAGAAGAATTCGCCACATTATGAAATTCTTAAAAAGCACATACGCAATATATCTTTTGAAAAATACAGCAATCATTTCAATTACAGCTATAAGTTCATGGAGGTCGAGTCTCACCGGTTTTCAAATTTGTTAAATCTTAACATGTGCGAATAATAAGCGGAAAATTAAAGGGAAAGCATTTTCATCCCGGAAAAGGATTCAGGGACCGTCCGACAACCGATTTTGCAAGGGAAGCATTGTTCAATATACTTCATAATTACTTTGATATCGAATCCATAACTGTCCTGGACCTCTTTTCCGGTACCGGCGGGATCAGCTTTGAGTTTGCTTCCAGGGGTTGTCCTTCTGTAGAACTTGTAGAGATAAATTCCAGGTATCTTTCGATGATTGAAAGAAACATATCCGGATTTGAGTTTGATCAGATATCTCCATATTCAGGGGATGCATTTGCTTTTATCAGGAACACACCTTCATCATACGATATAATTTTTGCAGATCCCCCACATTCAATGGAAGGGGTTGACAAGATTCCCGAATTAGTTTTTGAGAGGGGCATCCTGAAAACAGGCGGCTGGCTGGTCCTGGAGCATGACAAGAGGCACGAATTTTCGGAACATCCTTTCTTCAGGGAGACACGCCGCTACGGCAATGTTCTCTTTACAATTTTTGAGAAGGACTGATTTTTCAGCTCTTCTCCTTAGCCTTTCTGCCACAAATTGGTCTTTTTAAAAATCACTGAAAATTTTCCTGTAACCTTTTGCAGATTCCGGCGTCTTAAAGACAATTAAGATGATAACCTTTCTATTGTTTAACCTAAAAATATTAAAAAAAATGCAATACCAGGTTGTAAAAAATGTTTTGCGTACCGGGCTTATCATGACTTTAGCCATAATTGTTTCGGGGCAGTCAGCCGGCGCACAGTTCTGGAGAAGGACATCCCTCAGGGGAAGCGGTGATATTATATCAGAGGTGCGTGACCTGAAAGGTTTCAGCAGGATTGAAGCAGGAAGTGCCTCAAACGTGTATATCTCCTTTGGAGATCAATGGCATGTGGAAATTGAAGCTGATGACAATGTAATGGAGTATATTGAAACCGGTGTCAGAAGGGAGACTCTTTTTATTGGAATGGACAATTCCGTCAGATCGATTGGCAGAATGACGTTCAATGTCTATGTTACCCTTCCTGAACTGAAAGTTCTCACTGCCAGTGGTGCTGCAGACATAATATTTGAGGATCCTGTAAGCCAGCAAAGCATAACACTGAAAGCTTCCGGAGCAAGCAACATTAAGGTAACCGTTGAAGTTGATGCTTTGGAGATTGTTACTTCCGGTGCTTCGGATATCGACATAGAGGGATTTGCTCATTATGCGGAAGTAACCGCAAGCGGTGCAAGCGATATCAAGGGTGCACGTTTTGAGTGCATAGTGGCAGATGTAAAACTTAGCGGGGCGTCAGATATGTGTGCAGTTATCACTGAAAAAGTTACCGGCAGCCTTTCAGGTGCATCTGATCTCAGGATAATCGGGAATCCCGAAGTGAGAGTGAGTTCATCCGGTGCATCGAGTGTAATAGCGGAAAAGTAGCAAAACCAGCTCTGTATATTATTTGCGGCATATGGTGTTTCAAAAACTTTATGCCGCATAATAATTTTCTAATTTTATCAGTAGGTTGCTTTTTAAACCCGGCCCTTTGTTAATAACAACTTCTCCAGGGATTACAGTCAGGTTTAAGCTAATTTTTCACTTTGCTGCGATTTTTTTAAAGGATTTTTTTGGCGAAATTAAATTATACATTATTTTTGCATAGCCAAAAAGGAGACAAGTTCTAAAACGGTCCGGTAGTTCAGTTGGTTAGAATACGTGCCTGTCACGCACGGGGTCGCGAGTTCGAGTCTCGTCCGGACCGCCAA